>JAUVNM010000142.1 GCA_030599705.1 Gammaproteobacteria bacterium | reverse complement strand
GCGGTCATGAAAACGGTTCCACGAGACATCGCCGGACAGCGACAGGTCCGGTAGCAGTGCGGCCAGGCTTTGCGGGACAACCTCCAGCGCGGCGCTGTGCGCGGCAATGGCCGCTTGGAATTGCGGGTCTGATTGCTCGGCAAGCTGGAATACCGAGAGCAGGTCATCTGCCCGGGCCAGTGGGCTGCCAGCAAGGAACAGCAGCTGGATTAACAGGCATCCGGCATGTAAACGATTAAAAATGTTCATACGAGCGTCTTGTGTCGCGGAAGCTTACAGGGAAACGCTGATTTATCCGTCATTGTGAGCGCAGCGAAGCAATCTCCATGCAGCTGACTCTGAATCAGGAGATTGCTTCGCTGCGCAATGACAAGGTTATTTCTATTAATCAGGGCTTCCCTAGAGCACAAACCGCTGCGGTGCGTCGGCGTTGATCAGCGGCGGCAGCGCGGTTTCGAACAGGCTCTCCCGGGTCCAGCCGGCCTCATCGACCCGAGTGACCAGCACGGCTTCCATGACCGGGGGCTTTCCCAGGATCAGGAACAGGCGGCCACCGATTGCCAGGTTGGCGTGAAACTGCTCCCGGTTTACCGGGTCCGACGCGGTCACGGCAATCACGTCGTAACGGGTACCGGAGTCGATGCCGTTGGCGGCATCTCCCTGTTGCAGGGTAACATTGCGGATGCCGTGTGCAGAGAGCACGGCAGCGGCCGTCTCACTGAACTCGGGAAATATTTCGATACTGGTCACGTGATTGCCGAGCCTGGCAAGGCAGGCCGTCAGGTAGCCGCTGCCGGTTCCCACTTCGAGGATCGAGTCGCCGGGCTGGATGCCCAGCGCCTGCAGCATCCGGCCTTCCAGCTTCGGCGCCATCATGACCTGGTCGTGCCCCAGCGGGACATTGGTGTCGGCAAAGGCAAGTAACCGGTAGTTTTCCGGTACGAAGGCTTCCCGCGGGGTGTTGCTCATGACATCGAGTACGCGCTGGTCGAGAACATCCCAGGGGCGCACCTGCTGCTCGATCATGTTAAACCGCGCCTGCTCAATATCTATCTGACTCATGGTGATGCTGTGTTCGGTTGCCTGACAAGGCGGCCAAGGGTACGGGGTTTGCCCGTGTCTGGCAAGAAACTGGCCCCCTGATTGCCCATGTATTTTATATAAAACAACAAGTTGTAATTTTTCTGCCGGCCTGCCCTGCTTGCAATGGGTGCGCTGATTCGCTACCGTGTACGGCTCCGTAGCTGGGGGTGCCCGTAACGGGCTGAGAGAGACCCTTCGAACCTGAACCGGTTGATACCGGCGTAGGGAAGCTTGCACTCCCACTGGCCTTTGCGACCCGCTGACAGGACGGTACTATGAGTGCGATTCCAGAAGATTTTATCAACAAGACCTCCCGGCTCTCGGACGAGGTTACCCGGCCGTTTCCCAATTCCAGCAAGATCTACGTGACTGGTTCCCGCCCGGACCTGCGCGTTCCCATGCGCCAGGTTGAGCAGGCCGCTACCCCGGCCAGCCTGGGCGCCGAGCAGAATCCGGCGATTACGGTCTACGATACCTCCGGTCCGTACACGGACCCGGAAGCGACCATCGACCTGCTGCGGGGCCTGCCGGAGGTGCGCAGCCGCTGGATCGAGGAACGCGCTGATACGCAACAGCTGGGAGGCCCGAGCTCGGAGTTCGGCCGGCAGCGCCAGACCAATCCGGAACTGGCGACACTGCGTTTTGAACACATCCACCCGCCACGGCGTGCCCGCGCCGGCCGCAATGTCAGCCAGATGCACTATGCCCGGCAGGGCATCATCACCCCGGAAATGGAATACGCGGCCATCCGGGAGAACCTGCGGCTCGAGGAATACCGCGACAGCCACCTGCTGACCCAGCACCGTGGCAACCCTTTTGGCGCCGCGCTACCGCAACGGGTAACACCTGAATTCGTGCGTGAGGAAGTGGCCCGCGGCCGGGCCATCATCCCGGCCAACATCAATCACCCCGAACTCGAGCCGATGATTATCGGCCGCAATTTCCTCGTCAAGGTGAATACCAATATCGGCAATTCCGCCGTGACCTCCTCGATTGCCGAGGAAGTCGAAAAAATGGTCTGGTCGGCGCGCTGGGGCGGCGACACCATCATGGACCTGTCGACCGGCAAGAACATTCACGAGACGCGCGAGTGGATCCTGCGCAATTCACCGGTCCCGGTTGGCACCGTGCCGATCTATCAGGCACTGGAGAAAGTGGATGGCATGGCGGAAGAACTGACCTGGGAAATTTTCCGCGACACCCTCATCGAGCAGGCGGAACAGGGGGTCGATTATTTCACCATCCACGCCGGCGTGCTGCTGCGCTATGTGCCGCTGACAGCACAGCGGGTCACCGGCATCGTGTCACGCGGCGGCTCTATCATGGCCAAGTGGTGCCTCGCGCATCACCAGGAGAGTTTCCTGTACACGCACTTCGCGGACATCTGCGACATCATGAAGGCCTACGATGTGTCGTTCTCGCTGGGTGACGGCCTGCGCCCCGGTTCCATTGCCGATGCCAACGATGCCGCGCAGTTTGCCGAGCTGGAAACACTGGGTGAGCTGACCGGGATTGCCTGGGAACATGATGTGCAGGTGATGATCGAGGGGCCGGGCCATGTACCGATGCAGCTCATCAAGGAGAACATGGAGAAGGAGCTAGCCGATTGCCTTGAAGCGCCGTTCTATACCCTGGGCCCGCTGACGACCGACATTGCCCCGGGCTACGACCACATTACCTCGGCGATCGGTGCCGCGCAGATCGGCTGGTACGGCACGGCCATGCTCTGCTATGTCACGCCCAAGGAACATCTCGGGCTGCCGGACCGGGACGATGTGCGTGAAGGCATCATTACCTACAAGATTGCTGCGCATGCCGCGGACCTGGCCAAGGGCCACCCCGGTGCGCAACTGCGCGACAATGCCCTGTCAAAGGCGCGCTTCGAGTTTCGCTGGGAAGACCAGTTCAATCTGGGGCTGGACCCGGAGAAGGCGCGTGAATTTCACGACGCAACCCTGCCCAGGGATTCCGCCAAGGTGGCGCACTTCTGTTCCATGTGCGGTCCGAAGTTCTGCTCCATGAAGATCAGCCAGGATGTGCGTGAATACGCCGCCAGCCAGGGCATCGGTGATGTCGGTATCGCCATCGAGCAGGGCATGACGGACAAGTCACAGGAGTTTCTCCGGCAGGGGTCGGAACTCTACCGCAAGGTCTGACTCAAAAGGGGACAGATTTATTTTCTATGCTCCGCCTCCCCGGAAATATTTTTAGCAAGGAATAAAACCATGATTGATACCCGTCACAACCACAGCGGGCGCATGTTACTGCGGCTGATCATCCTCGGCACGCTTGCTGTGCTCGTTCTGCTGGCCAATGTTGATTTCATCCAGGGACTCTATTTCGAGCACCAGCTGACGTCCGCCGGCCTGATGATAAACGGCAGTATTGTGCTGGTGTTCCTGCTCGGGCTGGTAAAGATTGTCATCGTGCTGGTTACCTACATGGGGGAGGAGAGTGACCTGGCGCGCTTTTTCGCGCACCTGAAGAAGGGCAACACGAACCTGCTGAAGGGCGTCAGTACGGGTTCCATTATTGCCCGTCGCTATAACACCATCGCCGGACTCAGTGAGCACAATGCACGTATCAACCAGAGTGCGCTCGCGGCCACCCTGGTCGCGGACGAGGGTACGCGTATCAGCTTTTCCCGCTATGTGAGCAACATCCTGATCCTCACCGGTGTCTTCGGCACCATTGTGTCACTGTCGATCGCACTGGTCGGGGCCTCGGACCTGCTGGAAACGACGCAGGACACCGCCAGCATGGGCCTGGTGATCCACGGCATGTCAACAGCACTGTCCACCACCATTACCGCGATCCTGTGTTACCTGTTCTATGGCTATTTTTATCTGAAGCTCGGTGACGCCCAGGTGCACCTGCTGGCCGGGGTGGAGGAAGTGACCACGGTGTACCTGGTGCCGATGTATGCGCATGACAAGGACACCATGCTGGACGAGGTGGCTGGCCTGATCCATGGCCTGCGGCAGACGGCCGAGGTCATGAAGGCCGTGCAGCTCAATTATGCCGAGGCCGGTGTACGGTTGCAGGATATGCTCAAGCTCCTCGGCCGGCAGATCAAGGTCACGGCGCAGGACACGGCTGAGATCAAGCAGCTCCTGCGTGAAGGCTTCCGGCTTCCGGCCGCGGATGACTGAGAATGGATGAAGGATTCGTTGACCTGCGCCGCAACCTGACCGCGGCAGGGGATGATGGCAGTTTCTGGCCATCGTTTACCGACATCATGATGGTCGTGGCCATGATCTTCATGATCGCCAGTACCGTGCTGGTGCTGCGCAACTGGGACCTGGTGCGCGAATTGCGCGCCACCATCGCGGCGGAGCAGCAGGCCGAGGAGAAGGCGCGGTTTGCGACCGAAACCAGCGCCACACTCGAGGAACAGCTGGCGCGTGTCCGCCGGGAGGCCGCCGAACTCAGTGAGCGACTGTTGCAGTCCGAAGAAACCAACCAGGCGCACACCCGGCAACTGAACCGCAAGGAACAGCGCCTGCTGGCACTACAGGCGGAGCGCCAGCAGCTGACGGCGGACCTCGACCAGGCCGGGATTGCGGCACGCCGCAGTCGTGATGAACTGGTGCAGGTGCAGGCACAGGCAAAGCAACTGACTGATGCCCGTGACAGCCTGCAGACACGCCTGCAACAGGCGCGCGATGACATGGCGCAGCTGGAGCAGCGCAGCGTGGAACAGGCCACGGGGCTGGCGGCAGCGCAGCAGCAGCGGGTGCAGTCCGAGCAGCAGCTGGTGTCGTTACAGGGCGATTATGATGACATCCGGATCAAGTACGACAAGCTGGTCAAGCCGGCGCGTTCTTCCAGTGGCAAGCATGTTGTGACTGTACGTTACTGGAAAGATGGCAAGTACTACCAGATTCGTCTGCGGGACGCCGGCGAGGAACGCTACCAGACCGTTACCCACAAGCAGCTGCATGCGCGCCTGTCCGAGCTGAAGGATGAGTATGCCGGCAAGCTGTATGTCAAGGTCATAATTCCCGATGACAGTGAGCTGTCCTACAGCGAGGCCTGGGGATTCACCTTCGACATCCTGAAGAAATACGATTATTACCACCAGGACGGGAGCAACGGAGAAACGACTGCGGCAGAATGACCCCCATTTTTTTGTAGGAGCGAGCTGAAGGTGAGGCGCTTGCGCCGACAAGGTGAGCTTGCGAGAGGGTGGCCTGGGCCAGAGGCTGCCCTGGGGCATGCTCGCGAACTCAGTGCAGCCGTTGTGTACCGCATTCGCCAGCAAGCTGGCTCCTACATGTGCCCGGATTTCCTTGCGGGATGTTCATTGTAGACATTAT
>JAUVNM010000336.1 GCA_030599705.1 Gammaproteobacteria bacterium | reverse complement strand
GTTTCTCCAGCGCACTGCGACCGATAAAATCACGGTCCCGGGGCTCCCAGGCCACGGTCCATGACAGCGCGGCCTCCAGCGGTGTAATGGATTCGTCCATGTCAGAACCGTACAGGTTCATACCGGCCTCGAGGCGCAGGGTATCGCGGGCACCGAGACCGGTCGGTGCGACACCGGCGGCTTTCAGTTGCTGCCAGAAGGTGACGGCTGCGGCAGCCGGCAGCACAATTTCAAAGCCGTCTTCCCCGGTATACCCGGTACGGGCGATGAACCAGTCGCCGGCAAAGACGCCGAAGAACGGCTTGAGCGGCTCGGCAAGCGCGCGGGCGGAAGCATCCAGGACTTCGAGTACGCGGGCGCGGGCATTGGGTCCCTGCACCGCCACCATGGCCAGCTCCGGGTGTTCGGTCACCGTGACCGAAAACGCGGCTGCCTGCTGTTCCAGCCAGGCAAGGTCCTTGTCGCGGGTGCCGGCATTGACGATCATGCGGAAGTATTCGTCATTGATGTAGTACACGATCAGGTCGTCGATAACGCCACCGGATTCATTCAGCATGCAGCTGTAGAGAGCCTTGCCGCTGTCCTTGAGACGACTGACGTCATTGGCCAGCAGGTAGCGCAGGAAGTCACGTACGCCCTCGCCATTCAGGTCCACCACAGTCATGTGCGAGACATCGAACATGCCGGCGTCCTTGCGCACCGTGTGATGCTCGTTGACCTGGGAGCCGTAATTGATCGGCATGTCCCAGCCGGCAAAGTCGATCACCTTGCCACCGGCGGCCAGGTGTTCATCATATAAAGGTGTCTTGTTCCCCATATCAGCCTGCTTCTCTGTCGTTATTGCGGGCGTCCGTGCCGCGGGTGCGTTACGCCCGTCCCGGGACGTAAAAAAAGGGCGACGGCGGAATCGTCCCACCGTCGCCCCTCTGTCCGGTAACCTGAGAGTGTAGATCCGGGATGCCCGGCTGGGCGCTGGATCTTGTCCCCTTCGGTGGGCCAGTCGCTGGCCACTCTCCAGAGTCAACTGCCTGCTACGGTCCGTTTGCCTGAGCGTTTCCGGGCGTGTTGCGCCTTCGGCGGTTCGCGGGTCAATGGTGACCGCGAACCCTCTCCTGCAGCAGTATTACGTTGAGGCGCAAATATACCCCTGCCGGCGCACGAGCGCCATATTTACCTTATTCTGTATAAGGAGAAGTCGTGTCCCGCCTGGCCAGTGCCGGCAGGTCGCCCGCCAGACCCATGGCGTGACGCACCAGCAGGGCTTTTGCCGGTGACACGGCATCCATCAACGAGAGCCCCAGGTTGCGCACCTGGCGCAACGCCGGTTGGGTATTGCCAAACAGGCGGTTGAACCCGTCCATCGCCGTCATCATCAACTGGTTGTCGCCGCGGCGCCAGCGCTCGTAACGGCGCAGCACGTGCAGGCTGCCGATATTTTTCTGCCGTTCCCGTGCCGTCAGCACGACTTCCGCCAACACGGCCGCGTCCAGCAGACCCAGGTTGATACCCTGTCCCGCCAGCGGGTGGATGGCGTGGGCGGCATCACCGGCAAGCGCCACGCGTTCCTCGACATAGTGTTCGGCATGCAGGCGTTGCAGGGGAAAGACTTCGCGGGGCCCCGAATCGGTAATTTTCCCCAACCGGAAATCAAAGGCCACACCCAGCGCCTCATGGAAGGCGGGCTTGTCAGCATTCAGCATCTGCTGCGCCGTCTCGGCCGGTAAGGTCCAGACGATGGAACACCAGCCATCAGCGGTCGGCAGGAATGCCAGGGGGCCACCCGGCAGGAAGCGCTGCCACGCAGTCGCCTGGTGGTCCTGTTCGGTCAGCACTCGCGCAACCAGGCTGCCTTGCCGGTAATCGTGTGTCCGCGTCCCGATCTCCAGGCGTTCACGCAGCGGCGAATGCACGCCGTCGGCACCGACCACCAGGTCGGCAGACAGCCCGCTGCCATCGTCAAGGGTGGCCGTCACCGGTTCCCGGGTAACATCGATCTCCGTTACCCGGGCCGGGCAGAACAGGGTGATTGCAGCCAGCGACTGTGCCCGCTGCTGCAAGGCCGCCTGGATCACCTGCGGCTCGATCATGTGCCCCAGATAGGGCTCACCGATGTCGGCGCAGTCAAAATGGATCGCCCCGTCACCACCGGCATCCCACACCCGCATGTCGCGAAACGGGTACGCGCCACCGGCCAGGATGGCGTCCCATATACCCAACGCTGTAAAGATTTGCTGGGAGGCGCGGGTAATTGCAAATACCCGGGGATTATGTCCGGCAGCAACCGGGGCAGCCGCTATCGGACGGGGCTCCACCACGGCGACCCTGACGCCCTGCGCACCCAGTGCGCACGCCGTCGTCAGGCCGACGCTACCACCACCAACAACGATGACATCAAAATGGTTCATAAAAATACCCGGGCCAGATACCAATGAGTACGTAAATTAACAAACATAGTACTTCGGTGAATTCGCTGCCCCGTATATTTAGGATCACTGCTGTCCCACAAAATTGAGTTCATGCCTGTAGGAGCGGCCTTGGCCGCGAACTCAGGCGGTAAAAACGGGGAAACCCTGTTCGCGGGCAAGCCCACTCCTACAAAATACAGCCCGGTCGATTTCATGTCCCGATACCATCCCTGAGTGGATAACAGGCGATTTTAGGATAATAACTACAGACATATGCTAAACATTCCCTGGAAATCACAG
>JAUVNM010000148.1 GCA_030599705.1 Gammaproteobacteria bacterium | reverse complement strand
CTGATCGTCAACGTCTGCATGCCGCTGTCATCACGGCCCGTCTCCAGGATTGCATCCTGCCGCTCTTCAGAAATGGTAATGACCAGTTCAGCGCGGCGATTATGCGCGCGCCCGGCATCCGTACTGTTGTCAGCGATCAGCAGTAGAAGACAGTGCTGCCACCCGCCAACGAGACAGTTAGCTACGACAGGAACTGGCTGGATACGGCAGCACCGGGACTGGAATGGCTGGCGCCTGCTGCGGATTATATACCGGAGATTCCCTCGATCCGGATCGCAATCAAGCATGATGCTGATAACCGGCTGGAACTGGTACTCAATGGCCAGCCTGTCGACGCTGTCAATTTCGACGGCATCACGCGCAGTACCGACAAGACGAGTTCGATTACCCGCTGGAGCGGTGTCGACGTCGAAGTTGGCGATAACCTGTTTGAGGTGACGGCCTACGATAAGGCAGGCGCCGTGACCGCTACCCGGTCGCAGGTCATCCATTATTCCGGGATGCCGGTAAAAGCGGAATTCGTCGAGCAATACTCGCAGCTGCAGGCAAACGGTATGTCGCCGGTTGTCGTCGCGGTCCGGTTTTATGATCGCTGGGGCAAACCGGTGCGCAAGGGAGTCATTGGCAAGTACCGGCTGAACCCGCCGTATACCGCAACACAGACTGTCGATGCCATCAGGAAACAGCCGTTGTCCGGACCGGCGCTGGGAGAGACCACGTATCGCATCGATAATGACGGGGTCGCACTGATCGGGATCGAGCCGACCACACAGTCCGGCAAGGCAACGCTGGTATTCAAGTTCGATGACAATCCGGCGCGGATACCGTCCATCAAGCGGCTCGCAGCCATCACCAAAAGGCAGGAACAGGAAGTTACCGTGTGGCTGCAAGGCACGGCGCGTGACTGGATCCTGGTCGGCCTGGCCGAGGGTACGGCCGGTTATAACAGCATATCGGGTAACCAGGCGGCGCTGGATGACAGTAATACGGATGAGCATTACTACCAGGACGACCGGCTGGCCTTTTATGCGAAGGGACGCATCAAGGGTGAATTTCTGCTGACGCTGGCCTATGACTCCGAGAACCAGACGGACGCGTCCGCTGACCAGAACAGCCTGTTCCAGACCATCAACCCGGACAAGTACTACACACTCTACGGCGATGCGACTGAACAATATTTTGATGCAGCCAGCTCCGACCAGCTCTATGTGCGCCTGGAGCGCGAACAGTTCTACGCGATGTACGGTGATTTCAATACCGAACTGACAGTGACCGAGTTGTCACGCTACAGCCGCAGCATGACAGGGCTCAAGACGGAATACGAAGGCGAACGTTTTGGCGCCAATGCCTTTGCGGCGGAAATCGACCAGCAATTCGTGCGCGACGAAATACTGGGCAATGGCACCTCCGGCCTGTATCACCTGTCGGAAGATAATGTGGTCATCAACAGCGACAAGGTATCGATCGAGACCCGCGACCGTTTCCAGTCGCAGCACATCCTGGAGAAGCGCGAACTGACCCGATTTATCGATTACAACATCGACATACAGAAAGGCACGCTGTTTTTCAAACAGCCGGTACCGAGCAAGGACAGCAACTTTAACCCGATCTATATCGTCGCCGATTACGAGGTGACCGGCGCCGACGGCAAGAAGACCACCGGAGGCGGCCGCGGTTATGTCAAATTTATGGATGACCGTCTCGAGATCGGTGCAACCGCTATCCACCAGGGCGATATCGGGACCGGTGGCGATCTGGCTGGCGGCGACCTGCGCTTCAACATCACCGACAACACGGAATTGCGCGCGGAAATTGCTGGCAGCAATACCAAAACCGGCGGTACGGACACTACCGGAAAGGCCTGGCTGGCCGAGGCTTATCATAATAGCGAGCGCACCGATGCCCGGCTGTATTACCGCAAGCAGGAAGAGGACTTCGGGCTGGGCCAGCAGAACAACAGTGATTCCGGCACCAAGAGGTACGGTGTCGATGCCCGTTATCTGGCGACTGACAATCTTTATCTCAATGGCGAGGCCTATCACGATGAAGTACTGACAACCAATACGAAACGCGATGTCGTCACGACCGGTGTTGAATACCATCACGCGGATTATGTCATGTCCACCGGACTGGCCTGGGCAAAGGACCGCCTGGGTAATGGCGAGACGAATAAATCCACTCTGCTGACGGCGAATGCCAGCCGCGCTTTCCTGGACAATCGTCTGAACCTGCATACCGGTACCGAGCTTGCACTGGGTAATGACGAGAATGTCGATTACCCGACGCGTTACATTGTTGGCGGTGACTACCGTCTGCATGAGAATGTCGAGCTGTTTGCCGAACAGGAATTTACCAGCGGTGAAGAGTATGACAGCAACACGACCCGTGTCGGTTTCCGCAGTACACCCTGGCACATGGCGAGCATTAATTCGTCGCTGGAACAGCAGGCCACTGAAAACGGTCTGCGCCTGTTTTCGAACCTTGGTCTGACGCAGGGTTTCCAGGTCAACGAGCATTTACTGATTGATTTCGGCATCGACCGCTCGCAGACGCTGAATGATTCCGGATTGACTCCTTTCAATGCCGATGTGCCGCTCAGTTCAGGCAGCGTGGACGGTGATTTTAATGCCGTATTTCTCGGCAGCAGCTATACAAAGGAGCTCTGGTCCGCAACATCACGGGTTGAATACCGAAACAGTGATCAGGAGAACCAGCGCGGCCTGTTTCTCGGCCTGTACCGCCAGCATACACCGGGGATGGGCCTGTCCATGGCTGCTCAATTGTTTGACACCGATTCGAGTTCCAGCAATGACACCACGTCTGCCGATGTGCGTTTCTCGCTGGCCTACCGTCCGGTAGCCAGCCACTGGATCGTGCTGGACCGGCTGGATCTGAACTTCGAGGATACTCATGAAAGCTTTGCATCCATTCGCAACAGGAAGATCGTCAACAACCTTAACCTGAATTATCTGTACGACCGTCGTAACCAGGTGGCCGTGCATCACGGTATCAAATATGCAAATGTCACCATCGAGGGCAAGGACTATAACGGCATTACCCAGGTTCTTGGCGCCGAATACCGGCATGACATAAATGCCCGCTGGGATGCCGGTATCCACGGCAGTATTCTGCACAGCACTAACAGCAATGTTTACCGTTATTCAGCCGGCCCGTCTGTGGGAATGAACCTGTTCCGCAATGTCTGGCTCAGCGTCGGTTATAACTTTACGGGATTCGAGGATGATGACTTTTCCTCTGCCGACTACACGGCCAAGGGTCCCTATGCGAAATTCCGCTTCAAGTTCGGTACCCAGACAGTCAGGGAACTGGTTTCCTGGATGGACAAGTAATACGGGATCCTGCCCGACCACGTACCGGTTTATAGATCAGCATCCGACTATATACAGATTGCTCCGTAGCGGCAGTGACGCTCATATCTTGTTGTAATTATTCTATTTATAGTGCGCCAGACAACTATGAGCCTGTGTTTCCCTAACAAGACCAGGCTGATTCTGCCATTGGTAGCGTTCAAGAATATTTCAATGCGCACGATACAGATAGGGCAATAATTTATTGTCCTGTTGTTAGAGAAATGACATGAAAATGCGGCATGCTTTGATCGGTATCTGGCTTGTAGCTACGAGTATTACAGCCGCTCCCGCACAAGCGATGATGATTCACGACTATGTGGATTACTCTGTGGGTTTCTCTTTTAAGGATTTTCCTGTATTTGATGTAACAGCAGGGGAAAGTCCGGAAAAAAAGACTACTTCAGAGGTCAAGTACCTGCCTGGATTTGATCCATCGCTCGGCTGGCTCACTGATGTGACATTCGGTTGGACGAGTCACTGGGATCTCCTTGGAGAAAGCGAAGCCGGTAACTACCTGGGTCCAGCCGCCGCCTCCGGATGGTCCGAAATTGATATGAGGGTCGATTTGATGGATCCTGATATGTCGCCCGTCTCAGAAACAGCAAGCGTTGAAACATCCTGTGACGGAGAGTTTGCGTGCGATTATAAAGATATTAAGTATGGTTCGTTTAATCAAATATTCAACCCGCACCTCTACGATTTCACAGGGACAGATCCACTGGAATTTATGTTAACGCATACAATAGAGGCAAACCTTTTGAGATGCTATGGGGAAGAATGTGTTCAGGAGGCATCTCCAACGTGGGCTGGAGAGCTTTTTGTTAAATACGAATATGAAGAGCATGCTGTGCCCGAACCGTCTGTTCTCGCTTTGTTAGGAATTGGTCTATTCGGGTTTAGGATCGCATTCGCTTTCAAGCGCCGGAGACACGGCTGAGCAAGAAAGTATAATTGCACTTAATTTGTTCATACTAAAACGGCGACCGGAGGGTCGCCGTTTTTTTTTGCGCCATACCTCCCTGCATTATGTAAATAGCCGGTTTCGTGCCTTCCGGATAATAATCTAACCGGCGGCAGGCGGTGCAGAGACCCAGCGGGCTTCGCTGTCGGTGGTTTCCTTCTTCCAGAACGGTGCGTCGGTTTTCAGCGTGTCGATCATGAACTCGCAGGCGCGGAAGGCCTCCTTGCGGTGCGCGCTGGCCGCGGCCACGAACACGATACGGTCACCGGGCGCCAGCGGGCCGATGCGGTGAATGATCAATGTGGCTGTCAGTGACCAGCGTTCGCATGCCTCCTGCTCAATTACAGCCAGCGCTTTCTCGGTCATGCCGGGGTAGTGTTCCAGAGTCATTTGCCGGATGGCGTTACCCTCGTTCAGGTCGCGTACCAGGCCAGTGAAGCTGACCACGGCGCCGGCCGTGCCGCTATTGTCACTGTGCAGTTGTTCGAGTTCTGCACCCGGATCGAAGTCGTCTGTTTGTACGCAGATCATTCTCAGCCCCCGGTTACCGGCGGGAACCAGGCCACTTCATCACCGTCACTCACCGGACAGTCCGGCTTGACGATTGCCTGGTTGATGGCCACGTGCAGGTGCGGGTCGCCAAGTGCCGTGCGCCAGGTGTCGTTGCGCTCCTGTAGCCAGCCGGTCAGTGCCGGGAGATCGGCAATACCGTCAGGCAGGTCAACCTGCTCGTCCGCAACGCCGAGGGTTTCACGCAGGCTGGCAAAGTAGCGTAGCTGGACCATGGGCTGTCTCAGCCACCGGTTTGTGACATGAAGCGGACGATCTGCTGCGGCCGCTCGCGGAATTCATGGCGTTCCGGCTTCAGAGTGATAGCATGCTGCACCGTGTCCAGCAGCTCGGCATCGCTGATACCGGCACGCAGCAACGGACGGAATTCGAATTTGTGTTCCTGCCCGAGACACAGGTACAGGGTGCCATCGACCGCCAGCCGGACACGGTTGCAGGTTTCACAGAAGTGCTGCGAG
>JAUVNM010000329.1 GCA_030599705.1 Gammaproteobacteria bacterium | reverse complement strand
TCGATAACGCCGGGGCTGCTGCGCAGGTGGCAGAAGCCGCGCTGGAAGGCTTGCAGGCCGAGTCAGCCGGGGAGCGGGGAACCCTGCAGCAAGATATCCAGGACCGGCAACAGGCGCAGACGGCAATGGAACAGCAGCTGCTGGAAGTAACGGCAGAGAGTGACGGTATCCGCAAGCAATTCGACGAGTCAGGACAGGAGACTACTGCGCAGGGACAGGAAATTGACAAGTTGAATGAACGCATCACTGAGCTAACGGCGGCTGCTAACGAACAGGTCAGGGTCGTGGGGGAGCAGCTCGAGGACGAGCAGGGGCGCTTTGCAGAACTGCAGCAGCAGTACACTGGGCAGGCCGCACAAGTCACAGTGCTGCAAAAAGAGATCGATCAGCATGCCGAGTTGCAGCAGGAACTGAATCAGCAAGTTGCCGTTTATGAAAAGCAGACTGGTGAATTGCAGCAGGAGTTGAGGGCAGCAGAAGAGCGTTCGAAAACGCATGATCTTGACAATCAGGAGGCACTTAACAAGGCCTATGATGATTTGAACAGGAAGAACGATATAGAGAAGGAGATGCAGGGCCAGCTTGAGCGCTTGCGCAAGAAGCTGGAGCAAACGACCAATGATCTCCAGGAGGCGAGAGACGAAGCGCGTACCAGCGCCGGGCATTTCCGGGAAGAGTTACATGCCGAGCGCCGTGAACGGGCTCAGGAACGGGCCGAGCTTGCGGCACGGCAGAAACAGCTGAAGGAACAACTGGCAGCCGTTGCCAATGAGCACGAAGAGGTGCTCTCTTCCCATAAAGGTGTAGTTGCACAAGCCAGGGATGAGGCCCGTGAAGAAGAGCGTGCGCGACGTGAGCATGAAGAAGCCGGGCTTGGCCAGGTCGAGGAACAGCTGGCGGTATTACAGGAAGATCTGGACCAGTCGCACGCAGAGATGGCAGAGGCGGTACAGCAGGAACGGGAGCGTAACGCGGCCGACCTGGCACTGGCCCGGGGGCAGAAGTCAGAGGCCGATACCGCCATTGATCAGCTGGAGACGCAGCTGAAACAGCTGACCACGGAACGGGATGCTGCGCTGGGAGAGCAGCAGGCTACACGTGAGCAACTGAACACTCTGCGGGTCGAGGTCGAAGTGGCGCGTGGACTGATGAATGCAGAAGCCGAGGCCCAGCTGGAAGACCCGGAAAAATTGCGTGCCGAGATTGAGGAGTCCCGCAGGAATGTCGAAATTGCCGTGCGCCTGCGTACCCAGGCCGAGTCACAGCGTGACACGGCAGTGCTCGAAGTGGAGGCATTGCGCGCAGCAACCGGTCAGGGTGGGGAGGCGATCACGCCACTGGAAGTTTTACCACTGGGAAACAAGCCCCCGGCACGCCCTGCTGCGGGGGTCGCCGATGCCAGGGTCGACAGGCATGGCACACCAGCGTCCCCGAACGTTGGCCAGGCAGACAAGCAGGCCGGGAAGTCCGGCTATGGCTGGCAGGGCACGGGCATCGGTCTCGGTGTGGTTGCAATCGCAGCGCTGGTAATCTGGCTGCTGCTGCAAACCGGGACCCTGTCGACTGTCGAGGACGCATTCCTGGCCCATGACGAACCTGCACCTGTGACGGTCGAGGCAGTGACCGCTGCGCCGGTTCCGGCTGCAAGCAGTCTGCCGCCAGATACCGTGCCGCCAGTTGCCGTCATCAGGGCTGCCGTTGAACCGGTGGCAGTAACCGATCCCGGTGAGGCCAGCGTCGAGGTTGCAGTCACTCAGGTTGCCGTTGAACCGGTGGCGGCAGCCGAATCCGGTTGGGCTGGCGTCGAAGTTGCAGAAAGTGCACCGCCTGAACCGGTAGCGACAGCCGAATCCGGTTGGGCTGGCGTCGAGGTTGTAGAAAGTGCACCGTCTGAAGCGGTAGCGCTGCCTGCCGTTGCGGCCATGCCCGCACTCCGGGATCCACTGAAGGGCGGCGGTGACGGGCCATTGATGGTGGAACTGCCGGCTGCCGGGTTCATGATGGGCAGTGCGGGGTCTTCCATGAATTTCAACGAACGTCCACAGCATCGGGTGGTTCTGCGCGGTTTCTCTATCAGTAAAACCGAAGTGACCTTTGCCGAGTATGACCGGTTTGCACGTGCAACCGGCCGCCGGCTGCCCTACGACGAAGGCTGGGGTCGCGCTGATCAGCCGGTTATTAACGTGTCCTGGAAGGATGCGTCGGCCTACGCAGCCTGGCTGTCAGAACAAACCGGCCATGACTACCGGTTGCCAACCGAAGCGCAATGGGAGTTCGCCGCGGCCGCCGGCAGCAAGCAGTCTCACTGGTGGGACGATTCGGTCATTGAAATCCCGGCCAACTGCTTTGACTGCGGCAGCCGCTGGGACGGCAGGCGCACGGCTGCCGTCGGCAGTTTCAGCGCCAACGGTTTCGGGCTGCACGATACCGCCGGCAACGTGCAGGAATGGGTAGAGGACTGTTATCACGAAAATTATGAAGGTGCGGCAACGGATGGCAGTGCCTGGCAGGCACCACGCTGCACCCAGCGCGTGGTGCGTGGCGGTGCCTATACCAGCCCGATCAACAGCCTGCGCAGCGCCAAGCGTGGCCAGTATGACCACGATACCCGCCTCGATAATCTCGGGTTCCGGGTGGTGCGTAGCAACTGACAGCGGAAAACATTTCCAGCTCTTCCCCCGATCGAGTGGGTTGCACCTGCCGAGCGTGAATCCGCCGCCCCGACAGTCCCCTTGTCAGGGGTCGCTGCAAGTACCTCCCTGGTCGCTCCCGGCATCCTGCC
>JAUVNM010000262.1 GCA_030599705.1 Gammaproteobacteria bacterium | reverse complement strand
TGATACGGCAATCGCGGGCAGGCCAAGAAAGCGCCCTTCCATCGCGGCCGCCACGGTTCCCGAGTAGAGGACGTCATCTCCAAGGTTGGCGCCGGCATTGATCCCCGCCACGACCATGTCCGGTTCCTCGCCCAGCAGGCCGGTAATGGCCAGGTGCACGCAATCGGTAGGCGTGCCATTGACGCAGGTGACACCTTCTTCCACTTCACGTGCCCGGATAGGACTGTCCAGCGTCAGCGAATTACTCGCACCGCTCCGGTCCCGGTCCGGCGCCACCACGGTCACCGTCGCAATCGAGGCCAGGGTGTCGGCCAGCGCACGGATACCCGGAGCCTGGTAACCATCATCATTGCTTATCAGTATATGCATCTATCCGGTCATACCCCCACCAACAGGACACGCATCGTAATATAAAGGTGTGTGTCAACACAAAGAAATCAGGCCATGCCAGCGCGTGCATGGCCAGCTGAATCTGGGTAGGTTTGGTCCTCCTGATCGCCAGACGCCGACCAGCGGCGCAACCGAGCAGCCATGAGCCCGCCCAAGAAACCCTCCCCTGATGACATCGATCTGTTTCACCGCAGCGTCGGCACGGTCCGCAAGCTCAGCAGTGACACGGTGGCCCCACCGGTCAAACGCCGCTCACCGCGGCCGCGCAGCAACCCGGCATTTGAATCCCACACGCCGCTTGCCGGTTTTTCCGGGGGCGAGTCGCCGGAGATCAGCGCAGAAGACACGCTGTTTTTTGCACGGCCGGGACTGCAGCAGCGCCAGTTGCAGCGCCTGCGCCGCGGACAACTCCGGGTCGAGGCCGAGCTCGATATGCACGGCATGACCATCCAGGTCGCGGCAACCGAGGTGGCCCGGTTCCTGGCGCAGTGCCGCGACCAGCACCTGCGCAGCGTGCGCATCATCCATGGCAAGGGCTATGGCTCGCGGGAAGCCGCACCGGTGTTGAAGAACCGCATCAACCACTGGCTGCGCCAGCAACACGATGTACTCGCGTTCTGCTCAACCCCCCGCGACCGCGGCGGCACCGGGGCGATCAACGTGCTGCTGCGATCGAAGCGTTCCGGGGACACACGCAATCCGTAGGACCGGCGCCCACGCCGGGAACGGTAAATATTCCCCGCGAGGCGCGGGTCCTACCCGACCTGCGTTTATACCCTATTCCGGCTCCCGCACCAGTTCACGTAACACACTGGTGGCGTATGCGCCGGCGGTCAGGCTGAACGTCAGCTCGAGGCAGTCCGACTGCGGCCACGACCACGCAAGTTCAGCCACCGGCAGCCGCAAGGCGCGGCGTTCCTGCCGCAGCCCGGCCTTTGCCAGACCGCTGCACCACGCCTGCTGTTCGGTGAGACAGCCGGATTCCAGTTGCCGGACAGCGCCGCTGACCGGTGACTCACCCGCGCCCACGAGCGGACCGGTCGGATGCACATCCATGGACAGCACCCGCTGCTCCAGTTCCGGATCCACGTCCTCTGCCACGAAGAAGCTGTGACTGCCGGCCAGTTGCAGGGCATCGCCCGGGATGGCCCGGTCCCAGCTGGCGTCGCTGACGCGCTGCGCCAGCACGCGGTTGAACAGGTACGAGCGTGCCGCCGACAACGCCAGTCCACGCTGGTGCCGTGTCAGTTTTCCGGCCGTACCGGCAAACAGCCGGTCGGCGGTATGGAGATTGCCGGCAGCGCGCCCGAAGCGTTGCTCACCGAAATAATTCGGTACGCCATGCACGGCAAGCTGTTGCAACTGGCCCTCGAGTAACGACCGGTCACCCGCTACTTCACGCACGCGTATCCGGAAGGCGTTGCCCGTTAAGGCACCGCGGCGCAGCTTGCGTCCGTGGCGCGTGTACTGAATCAGGGTAACGGTGTCGGAGTTGATGGCATTCCACTCCGGGTCCGGCCGGCCCGGCAGGTGCACCGAGAACCACTGTTCGGTCACCGCGTTGCGGTCCTTCATCCCGGCATAGCTGACCTGGCGCACTGGCACCCCGGCACAGCGTGCCAGCTGCCGTGCCACCGCCTCGGTATTTTCCGTGCACTTGCGGACCAGCAGCCAGGCATGCTCCCCGTCCCCCGATGGCTCGACCAGCGGCAGCTCGGTGACCTGGAAATCTTCCGGAGAGCTGCGCAGCCGTCCGGTCACAGTCGGACCACCCCATGCAAACGGATGGCCGTAAATGGCGCTGTCGAGCGTGTAACTCAACGGGTGTGCAGCGTCTTCAGTCTTCCAGCAGGACCACGGCAAACGCGGCAATGCCCTCGCCGCGACCGGTAAAGCCCATGTGCTCGGTGGTGGTCGCCTTGAGGTTGACCCGCGCGCTGTCGAGCTGCAGATCACTGCTGATATGGTCGCGCATGGCATCGATATGCCCTGCCAGCCGGGGCGCCTGCGCCACCACCGTGATATCGGCGTTGGCAATACCCAGGCCGGCGCTGCCCACCAGCTCAACGACTCTGCGTAACAGAATGCGGCTGTCAATATTTTCGTAAGCCGCATCATCGGGAGAAAAATGCCGGCCGATATCGCCGAGCCCGGCAGCGCCCAGCAAGGCATCACACAGGGCATGCAGGACCACATCGCCATCCGAGTGCGCCTCAAGCCCGCGCCCAAACGGAATGGGTACGCCGCCCAGCACCAGCTTGCCGCCGTCCCGGAAGGCGTGCGCATCAAATCCCTGCCCGACTCTCATGCTGGTTTGCATTGCTCCAAATAGAATTCTGCCAGTGCCAGGTCTTCCGGCATGGTGATCTTGATATTGTCCGCATGTCCACGCACCACCCGCGGGTGGTAGCCGGCGAGTTCCATCGCCGCCGCCTCGTCAGTCACCATCAGGTCCTGAGCCAGGGCCTGTTCAAGCGCCGTGCGCAACTGGCCCAGCCGGAACATCTGCGGCGTCTGGGCATGCCAGAGCCGGTCACGGTTGACCGTCTCCGTGATTGCGCCGTCCGGCCGCGTGCGCTTCATGGTATCGGAAACCGGCACACCGAGCAGCCCCCCGTCGCTACCCGGTACCAGCGCATCCATCAGGGCATTCACGTCATCCAGACGCAGGCAGGGACGCGCCGCGTCATGCACCAGCACCCAGTCCGTGTCATCTGCCTGGTCCGCCAGCCGTGCCAGCGCATTCAGTACCGAGTGACAACGTTCCGCACCACCCTCGACGCGAATGAGATTACGATCAGCATATCGGGCCTCGAGGTCCTGCCAGTGGTGGTCCTCCGGTGACAGTGCCAGCACGATGCCATCGATGCGGTTGCAGGCGAACAGCGTGTCCAGCGCATGCTCGAGCACGCTCTGCCCGTGCAGCGGCAGGTATTGCTTGGGGATGTCGGCGGCCATGCGGCTGCCGCTGCCGGCAGCGGGAATGACGGCCCAGTAACGTGTATGTTCAGTAGCTGGCAATTTCACTAATCCAGTTAGTCTGGCGGAATAAATTCCGCCCTACAAAGAAAGGTGCTGTAGGGCCGAATTTATTCGGCCTGGTACAGACTGAACCACCACGCTTATGTTGGGTAATTTGCACGCAC
>JAUVNM010000166.1 GCA_030599705.1 Gammaproteobacteria bacterium | reverse complement strand
GAGAGTTTTTTCGCGACGGCAAACGCGTGGTGCAGACTGGTACCGCCTTCCGGTACCAGCGCACGCAAGGCACTGACTGCGCCGTCCACAGCTGCACGGCTGGAAGCCTGCAGCCAGTTTCCATCCGACCCGGTGACCGCTGGCCGGGCCGTTGTGTTAAAGCTGTATAGCTGGAACTGTGCCGTGGCCGGCAGGTTGCTGACCAGCCAGTCGGCCGTCGCCAGCGCACGCCGCCACTTCGGCGCTGACTGCCTGCTGGCCGTATCCATGTTGCGGCGCCGAATGACGTTGATAATGGTCTCGCCGAGCATGCTGGCCGAGGCATCCACCAGTATCAGGATGCGCTTGCCGCCCATCTTCAGGCCGGTCAGGTACTGGCGATCCCCTGCACCCTTGAATTCACGCACCTTGTCACCGGCATCGCGGTCGGCGGCCACGGCCGCACCAAGGCGCTTGTGCTCGGTGTCCAGGCTCTTCAGGTCCGAGGACAGGCGGTTGATGTGCTCGCGGCTGGCCAGGGTCTCCCGGGACATGCGCGCGATCTCGAGTTCCAGTTCCCGGGTGGTGCGGATGACCCGCTCGGATTCCCCCTGCATCTCGACCAGTTCCCGGTCAGTGGCCTCCAGGCTGTTGCGCGCCACCACCAGGTCCTCCGCGCCGACCAACACCTCCTGTTCGAGGTGCACGACCTCGGAACGCAGGTCGGCGAAGGTCTGGTTGCGGGCCTTTACCGTATCGTGATTGAGAATCAGTACCAGCAATACCACGGCGCCGAAGCCGCAGAACATGATGTCGAGAAATGATAGCGAGAACGGGGAAACCGGGCGGCGCTTCATGACGACCTTGACAGCCTCGCGGCCCTCAGCTCTTTAACCGCCGCACCAGCCAGCTGTCGACGTAGCGCTCGCTGTCCAGCACCAGGCGCTCCTGCATCAACTGCAACTGGTGCACGAAAAACATCAATACGATGCTGATGACCAGCGCGATGAAGGTCGAGTTGAAGGCCACGCCGAGACTCGCGGTCACGCCGGTAATATCGCCCTCGACCGCACGGTGCGCCTGCCCGAGGGCATCTCCAATGCCGCGCACCGTACCGATAAAACCGACCGACGGGATGGCCCAGGCGATGTAGCGGATAATCGACAACTCCGACTCCAGCCGCTCGGCCTCCGAGTTGCACAGGTCACGTGCCGCCGTGGACGCATTCTGTACATTGCGGGTCGCGGCGAAGCGCTCGATGGCAGTCAACAGGGCGCGCGGCAACAACCAGTCCTGCATCTGTCCGGGCAATGACCGGACCCGGTCGACGAGACTGCGCGTGTCCTCGGTACCGATAGGCAAATTGTCCGGGAGTTGCAGCAGGTCGCGCTCCAGCAGTTGCTGCTGGCGGTATACCGCCCTGCCCTTGTAACCGAGAATGGAGAACGCCCACAGCATCAGTACGAAACAGGTTTCCTGCTCGTAGTCCTTGATAACGACAAAAAAGGACCGCTGTTGCACATAGCCGGGGTCGGCAAGCATGTTGGCCGCTTCCTGTTCCAGGAACGCACTGGCCTGCGGCCTGACGAGGGTGACATAGACGGCGTGCACAAGGATAAACGCAATCAGCAACGAAAATACCTGGTGGACCAGCTCGGCGGGGAAGTTCTTTCTCATGGCAAGGGGATTCCTGTCATATATCGACCGGGAACGACACGACACTATCGGCCCCGATCTCCTCGGATGGCTTGAAGGTGGACGCCGGGGCCGGCAGTTTTTTCGCGGTGCCAGCCGGCACCGTACGTTCGGCGGGTTCAGTGACCGGCGGGGCCTGCGGCTGCTCTCCGGTAACCGGTTCGGCGCCGGCGCACGGTATACATAGCGCCGCAAGCAGCACTAGCCGGCACAGTGGGTAACGTACCTGTCTGTTGTCAATGCGCATAACGTGCAATCCGGAAGCCGAGGTCATCGCGCGGGGTGCGGCTGTAGTCCCGGTAACTCAGGCGCAGCTCGGTCACACTGCCATGGCGCCAGCTGGCGTCGCGCACGACATGATGGTCACCGCTGACCGGACCCGCGGGGTCCTCCACCAACTGCTCTGCCATGCCCGGGTAGACCGCGTAATAATCATTGGTCCATTCTGCCACGTTACCTCCAAGGTCGTGGAATCCCGGCGGGTGCGCCGTGAAACTGCCGACCGGGGCCGGGCCCCGGTACCCGTCATCATAACCCGGCACGACATGGGCCAGGGTATCGGCAATGCGTGCATCGGCGAAGTTACCTGCCACCGAGACCGGCGGATAACTGCCGGCCCAGGGATAGCGTGCCGGCGCCGTGCGTCCGGCCACCCTGGCCACGTAGGCCCACTCGGCCTCGGTCGGCAAACGGTACCCGGTGTTCATCGGGACCTGCGGCTGCAGCTGGCCATCCTGCTCGCGGTACGCCGGCGGCAGCTTGTCCTGGCGGCTGAGCCAGTTGCAATAACGTGCCGCATCCTCCCAGCTGACATTCACGACCGGGTAGTTATCGCCGTTGAGCGCTACCCCCTCGGCACTCCCGGAGTCATGTGCAGCCCGGAAGCGCCGGTATTCGGCGTTGCTGACTTCCCTGAGGCCGAAGTAAAACGGCCGGGTGAGTGCAACCAGCCGCTGGCTTTCATTGGCGCGCCGGCCGGCCTCGCGCCGCGAGGCCCCCATGCGAAAATGGCCCGCCGGCTGTACCAGGCGCAGCTGCTGGCCGGCCGCGGTACGCAGCGTCGGTGGCGTGGCGTCCGCTTGTACCTGTGCCGGCGTCTTCAGGGTGACATCCACGTTACGACTGCTACCGGCACGCGGGGTCACCGTCACTGTCTGCGGGGCATAACCGGGTTTGCTGAATGCAAGCGTATGCGCCCGCGTGGTCAGGCGCAGGCGCTGCGTGCCCGTGCCCTTCGGCTTGCCATCCAGCTTCAGGCGGGCATCCGCCGGCCGCGAGGTCACGAACACGATCCCGTACTCAGGCTTCAGTTCCACAGTGAGCGGCTGTTCGGCATCCGCTTCCAGGGTAACGCGCTGCTCGGTTGCCCGGTAACCCGGCTTGCTGAGGCGCACCCGGTGTTCGGTGCCGGAGGCCAGTGCGATGGTGAGCGGCGTGCTGCCGTGGAACGTGCCGTCGATACTGACGGTCGCTCCGGGCGGGCGGCTGTCCAGCACCAGCCGGCCGTCGTTCGGCTGCAATTCGATCGCATCGAGCGCCAGCGTGGTGCCGGCCTCGATCACCTGGAGTACGCTGGCCGGCTGGTAACCGGTAAGTGACAGGTGGATGGTGCGCGGTCCCTGCAGCAGCTCGGTGGCCAGTGGCGTGGTCCCGAGGACCACCGCATCCACCACCACCTCGGCCCCCGGCGGTTTACTGTCCAGCTGCACGCTGGCCCAGGCCGGCTGCAGGGTAATGGCAAGCTCCTGCAGTACACCGCGTCCCGCGATTTCCAGCTCGCGGGTCTCCGGCAGGTAACGTGCGGTCTCGATGCGCAAGCGTTGCCGGCCGCGGTCGATTGCCGCGATATTGGCGGTGTCCACCGTGGCCTCGGCCGCATCGACCATGACCCTGAACGCGACGTCCGGGTCCAGCGTGATGTGCAGCCGCCCCGGCAGTTCCTGCAATTCATAGGCGAATTCCTGGAATCCGTCTGCGGTCACCTCGACGATTTGCTCCAGCGGACGATAGCCCTCGCGGGTGGCACGCAGGGTGTAGCGGCCCGGCACGAGGAGCAGGCGCTGGCCTACCGGCACAGCGGGTGGAAAACCGCGCAGTGACTGTGTCTCCGGTGCCGGACTGATGTTGATGGCGACCGGGGTCGCCAGCAGTACAAACACGGCGGCCAGCAACAACAGGCTGAACACGGCAATGATCAGCTGATGCAGCCGGCGGCGACCCGTTGCAGACGCCGTGACCGGGGCCAGCGCAACCGGTTCCGGCTCACGCGCTGCGACGGGTGGCGGTGGTGCTGTCACCGGAGGGGTCAGTTCCGGTGCGTCGGTGCGTTGCCGCACCCGGATAAACACCTGGTCTCCCTTGACGTCCCAGTGCAGTACCGAGTCCCCCAGTTGCACCTGGTCACCGGATTTCAGCCAGCATGAAGCCAGCACGCGCTCATGGTTGTGAAACACTTCCACTGCGTCATCGGCCGGCTGGATGTAGGCATGCTCCTCGGCCAGCGCAATCCAGGCCAGCACCGCATCGGCTGGAACACCCGGCAGCACTACGGCACACTGTGCAGCCCCGCCGATACCCAGCGGGAACTCCGACGCGTTGACACGCTGTTCGCCGGCAGCGGCATCTATGAAAAAAATACGGGTCAAATCAGTTCCTTGCAACGAATGTCGAGCGCTGGCGGGGCACGGCCCGGCAGCACGGTAAAGATCCGGCGCACATCGCGGTACCCGGCCCGGGAGCCGACCGCTGTGTAGGTACCCGGCCGCAGATCCAGCTGCTGGCGGGTAAATTGCCCGAGCCGGCCCACCTGGTAGATTGCCACGCTGGTCAGCCCGTCCGAATTCAGCGTGACCGGCACCGGGGTGCGCGCACCAGCCACCAGCTGCTGCAGCCGGTCGATCTTGCCGGCCAGCCGGGGTTCCGTGGCCGGCGCGCTGCCGGCGGATTCGAGTAAGCGTTCCGCATTGGCAAGCGGTTTTTCAGAATAGATCCGGGCCGGGTCGGCGAGGTAATGATCCAGCTGCTGATGCAGGCGCAGACGGTCCTCCGCGTGCGTCATGCCGTCGCGCGCAAAGCCTGCCTGCGGATCGATGGCCAGTGCTTTGCGGTACAGCGCGGTCGCGGCGGACCAGTCCTCGTTGCGGGTTTTCGCGGTGACCTGCCGGCGCAGACTGGCCAGGCGCGCCTGCCGGCGTGCCTGTGCCAGTTGCTGCTGTGCATCCCGCAGCACCGCGCCATCGGGTTTCAGGGTGGCCGCTTCCTGTAACGCCGTG
>JAUVNM010000309.1 GCA_030599705.1 Gammaproteobacteria bacterium | reverse complement strand
CGGGAGAAACTCACTACACACAGATGCCGCCTCAAGACCGCGAGTACGAGATTATGAAACAGGCCGCGCCACCGACAGGTGACCCGGCCGGAATCCGCAGTGACCTGCAGCAGCAGGTGGAAGCCATGGACAAGGAACAGGAGAAAAAGAAGCAGCAAGCCACGGAGACCGGGGACAAGGACAGGGGCCGGAAACTGCGCAAGGAAAACTGTGCCATTGCCACGTCGAACCTGGCCAACCTGAATCAGGGCGGTAACAAGCAATTCATGACCCCG
Organism: Gammaproteobacteria bacterium; assembly: GCA_030599705.1. Classification (GTDB taxonomy): domain Bacteria; phylum Pseudomonadota; class Gammaproteobacteria; order UBA9214; family UBA9214; genus SZUA-186. The sequence continues at coordinate 2,738 of JAUVNM010000309.1, read as the reverse complement.
GAGGGTAAAGTCTTCCGCCTTACTGATGAGGATCGCCAGCAACGCATCGACAAAGCCGAACAGCAGATCAAGGATTATTGCGACGTGGATCCTTTCGGAATCAGGTGATCGCCATGCCCTTTCTCAAAATCCAGACCAACCAGTCCCTGCCGGTAGCTGACGCAAAATCCCTTGCTGCCAGGTCTTCCGCCGTGGTTGCCGGGCAACTGGGCAAACCGGAACGCTATGTCATGACCTCGGTAGAAACCAACCCGGCGATGCAGTTTGCCGGATCGGATGAACCGCTCGCCTTCCTGGAACTCAAGAGCATCGGGTTGCCGGAGTCCATCACGGCAGATGTCTCGCAGGCCTTGTGCCAGCTGGTCTCCGACGCAACCGGGATCAGCCCGCAGCGTATCTATATTGAATTCGCCGATGCCCCGCGCAAGATGTGGGGGTGGGATGGCGGCACCTTCTGATGCGCGCTGCCTGGCTGCTGGTCGCCCTGCCGGTCGCGCGCCCTGGCCGGGTAACGAATAGGCCTCCCTGTACCTGACAACCGCTTGACCGCTACAATCGGCGACTTGTCAAAAACCGGACCGAAACACCATGCGTGTGTCACGCTACCCACTGTCCACCCTGAAAGAAACCCCGGCGGATGCCGAGATCGTCAGCCACCAGCTGATGGTGCGCGCCGGCATGATCCGCAAGCAGGCCGCCGGCCTGTACAGCTGGTTGCCACTGGGCCTGCGAGTGCTGCGCAAGGTGGAAGCCATCGTCCGCGCGGAAATGGATGCGGCCGGCGCACTGGAGCTGCTGATGCCTGCCGTACAGCCGGCCGAGCTGTGGCAGGAATCCGGGCGCTGGGAACAGTATGGACCGGAACTGTTACGCCTGCGTGACCGGCACCAGCGCGAATTCTGTTTTGGTCCCACCCACGAAGAAGTCATTACGGACATTGCCCGCCGCGAGATCCGCAGTTACAAGCAACTGCCGGTCAATTACTACCAGATACAGACCAAGTTCCGCGACGAGATCCGGCCCCGCTTCGGCGTCATGCGCGCCCGCGAATTCCTGATGAAAGATGCCTACTCCTTTCACCCGGACGCGGACTCGCTGGATGAGACCTACCGGGTGATGTACCAGACCTACATGAATATTTTCAACCGGCTGGGGCTCGGGTTCCGTGCCGTGGAGGCCGACAGCGGCGCCATTGGCGGTAACGTGTCACATGAATTCCATGTCCTCGCCAATTCCGGGGAAGACGCGATTGCATTTTCTGACGGCAGTGAATACGCGGCCAATGTGGAAGCGGCCGCGGCCCTGGCATCCCCCGGCGGCCGGCCGGCCGCAGACCGCGAACTGGAGACCGTAGACACCCCGGGGCAACACACTATCGAGGCGGTCAGCCGGTTCCTGGAAATCCGCCCTGACCGCTGTGTAAAGACCCTGTTGGTACAGGGTATGGAAACCGGCGTGGTGGCACTGGTACTGCGTGGCGACCATGAACTGAATATCGTCAAGGCCGGCAAGCACCCGGCGGTTGCAACACCCCTGGAATTTGCCAGCGATGCACAGATCCTCGAGGCCGCCGGCTGCCCGGCCGGGTCCATCGGCCCGGTCGGACTGTCAATCCCGGTGATTGCGGATCATGCCGCCGCGCAGCTGGCGGACTTTGTCTGCGGGGCCAACGTGGAAGGCAAACACCACATCGGGGCGAACTGGGGGCGGGACCTGCCGGAACCGGAAACCATGGACATTCGCAACGTGGTCAGCGGGGATCCCAGCCCGGACGGCCAGGGGCAGCTGGCGATTGCCCGCGGTATCGAGGTCGGACACATCTTCAAGCTGGGCAGTAAATACAGTGAGGCCATGAAGGCCACCGTACTGGATGACCAGGGTCGTGAAGTCAACATGATGATGGGCTGTTACGGTATCGGAGTATCACGCATCGTGGCAGCAGCGATTGAGCAGAACCATGATGACAAGGGCATCATCTGGCCGCATGCCATTGCCCCCTTCCAGGTGGCCCTGCTGCCCATGAACATGAAAAAATCACAGCGTGTCAGGGAGGCTGTTGAGCAACTCTACGCAGAGCTCACCGCTGCCGGCCTGTCCATTTTGCTGGACGACCGTGAAGTGCGCCCCGGTGTTATGTTTGCCGACATGGAACTGATCGGCATCCCCCATCGCGTCGTGGTGGGCGAAAAGAACCTGGATCGTGGCATGGTGGAATACAAGGCGCGCTGTGACACGGAAAATCGCGATAGTCCACGCAGTGAAATCACCGCGTTCCTGGAAAATCAAGTGCCCTGAGCGGAGGCCGATAACCGAGCTATGGCGATGTTGCCAAAACGTCTTCCCGTCCTGCTGCAGGCCGCCTGCATTACCGGCCTGCTGGCCGGAATTTCCACCAGCGCACTGGCGGCCACGCAAGAACGCCCGGATGACACCCTGCGGCAGACCCTCACCCGGGCCATCGAGTCCAGCGACAGTTTTGAAGACCGCTTTGATGCCGAGGTCTGGCTGACCGACATGTCCAGCCGGCTGGCATCGCGGGTGAAGGACCCCGGGAGAACGGCTAACCATTCTCAAAACGGTTCACTACGAGGCACGCCGTGCCCGGCTCCAGCCGGAGCTGGTCCTCGCCATCATCAACATCGAAAGCAACTATGACCGCTATGCCATTTCCAGTGCCGGTGCCCGGGGACTGATGCAGATCATGCCGTTCTGGCTCAACGAGATTGGCCGCCCCGAGG
>JAUVNM010000212.1 GCA_030599705.1 Gammaproteobacteria bacterium | reverse complement strand
TTCCGTTATTCGGGTGTCCCGGCTGTTTCTTTTTCTGGGTACACGGGCTTCTGGTTTTACGCGGTGGTGCTACCTGGGTGTTACTTGCCGCGGCCCCTCACTCGGGAACGGCCGGGGCAGCGGATGCACGCTCGACAAGTACAGACCACTCGCTCAGAGAAAAAACCTGTATCCATGACCATATATATAGCACCACGAGTACAATAAGGTTGCAGCAGGTAGCCGCAGGATATAATTTCCACCCCCGAACTCCGCAGATGAATCTACATGGCAATCACTGAACTGCTGGCCCCGGCCGGCACCCTCAACAACCTGCGCTACGCCATCGCCTACGGGGCTGATGCGGTCTACGCGGGCATGCCACGCTACAGCCTGCGGGTACGTAACAACGATTTCCACAAACTGGACAATCTCGCCACCGGCATCAGTGAGGTCCACCGGGCCGGCAAGGCCTTTTACCTGGCCACCAACGTACTGCCGCACAACGCCAAGGTAAAAACCTTCATCGAAGACATGGAGCCCATTATCGGGCTGGGCCCGGATGCCCTGATCATGGCCGACCCGGGCCTGATCCTGCTGGTCCGCGAGCGCTGGCCGGATATGTCCATCCACCTGTCGGTCCAGGCCAACACCATGAATTATGCCAGTGTGCGTTTCTGGCAGGCACAGGGAATCGAACGCATCGTGCTGTCGCGCGAACTGTCGCTCGACCAGATCGAGGAAATCCGCCAGCAGTGCCCCGACATGGAACTCGAGGTGTTCGTGCATGGCGCCCTGTGCATTGCTTACTCGGGACGCTGCCTGCTGTCCGGCTATTTCAACCACCGGGACGCAAACCAGGGGGCCTGTACCAACTCCTGCCGCTGGGACTACAAGGTAAAAAATGCGGCCGAGGACATCAGCGGGGATCTACATGTCGAAACGACGCAACCGGCGAACTCCGTCTATCTGCTGGAAGAATCGGATCGTCCCGGAGAATACCTGCCGATCGAGGAGGACGAGCACGGTACCTACATCATGAACTCGAAGGACCTGCGCGCCGTGGAACATGTCGAACGCCTCGTCAACATGGGGATCGAAAGTCTCAAGATCGAGGGCCGCACCAAGTCACACTACTACGTTGCACGCACGGCGCAGGTCTACCGGCAGGCAATCGATGATGCCCAGGCCCATCGGCCATTCAACGCCGCACTGCTGGGTTCACTGGCCAACCTGTCGAACCGCGGCTACACCGACGGCTTCCTGCAACGTCACCCGGACCAGGACTACCAGAACTATCTGCAAAGCTGTTCAAACAGTACGCGACAGCGCTTTGTCGGCGGCCTCACCGGCTATGACCGGTCAACCGGCATGGCCAGTATCGATGTCAAGAACAAGTTCGCCGTCGGTGACGAACTGGAACTTATCCTGCCGGACGGGAATCACACCTTCCGCCTCGAGGAAATGCACGACATGGATGGCCGCCTGATGCAGGAAGTCCCCGGCGGCGGCTACCGTGTGCAGATCCCGCTGGAAGCACGCGACTACGCCATGGGTCTGCTCGCCCGCAACCTGTAGTCCGCAACACCCGGTTTTACCCGGTGCCCCGATAAAACAATTTCCCCGCCAGAGATACATGCAGCAATCCGTTTTTTGGCTAGTTACCCCATATATTGTGCGGTATGCAGTGGCCTGACCACAAGATATATGAATGCATATTTCATTATATATGTCAGATAGTTAGCTCATATTTCCTTGACATGTATATGGTATTTGTTCTACGGTGCAAGGGCATGGAAGCAGAGTCGCAGGGACGCCCTTGGATACTGCGCGAAACCGTCATATCAGATGATATGTTGGAGTTGAAAATCGGAGGAGCTACATAATGCACATAAGTGATATGGTAATGCACGTCGATGAAGAACTCGGAGAAAACACCCGCCGGAATGTTGAAAGAACCATTACTGCTCATAAAGGTGTGATTCATGCACACTTCAATGAGCGCCGTCCGCACCTGATGCTGGTCTCGTATGACCCGGCCCGTACCTCATCATTTGATATACTGGCAAAAGTCACGGGGCAGCACCTTGGGGCAGAGCGGATCGGGTAACAGCCCTGGCAGCAGCAAGTCTTAATCCTCTCAACAGACAGTTATCACGGTGGCCACGAGCCACCGTTTTTTTATCCGGAATAACTCACATCCGCCTAACTTGTCTGGTAAATACCGGTTAGATTACTTATCCTTCATGCGGGTCAGGACAGCACCTCGCAACTGACATAATGAATACAGGAGCATGACTATGTACCGACTTTTTGCACGCAGGTTTATTGCCTGTGTTTTGAGTATCAGCCTGATGGGCACCGGCATTCTGCCGGCAGTTTCCTATGCCGGGATCATCGGCACGCAGACCATGATCGAGATGGAACAGGCCGGTGACGATCGGGCCCGCGTTGAGTCATTCATCGAGCAGAACAACGTCCGCGACCTGATGCTAAGCATGGGGGTTGATCCGGCCGAGGTCAGCGAACGGCTCGCCGCATTGACCGGCGAGGAACTGCGCATACTGAACGCGAACATCGACAGCCTGCCGGCGGGTGGCGATGGCGTCCTGGTCGTCATGGGTATCCTGTTCCTGATTCTGCTTATCCTTGAAATCACCGGCGTTATCGATATCTTCAAGAAGGTCTAGTACTGAATGATTGACCTCCACATCAGGCCATATGGCCTGATTGTGGCTGTTCTCCTGCTGGCCGGTTGCGCAAGTAACCGGCCCGCACTGGATTCCATGCTTGCCGGCACGAACCTGCCGGCAACACTGGAACTCGCGGATACTCCCTTTTTCCCGCAGCAAGCGTACCAGTGCGGCCCCGCGGCTTTATCGACGCTACTGGTGGCATCCGGGGTCAATGTCACACCGGAAGAACTGGCCGGCAAGGTATACCTGCCGCAACGCCAGGGCAGCCTGCAACTGGAACTCATCGCCGCCAGCCGCCGCTATCAGCGACTGCCCTACCGGATCGATCCGGATCTGCCGGCATTGCTGGCGGAACTGGATGCCGGGCGCCCGGTACTGGTGTTGCAGAACCTCGGGCTGGCAAGTTATCCGGTCTGGCATTACGCCGTGGTCGTCGGCTTCGATACGGCAGGCAATACCATCCTGCTGCGCTCCGGCGACCGCGAACGGTTCGTGATGAAATCGGGAAAATTCCTGCGTACCTGGGAACTGGCCGAAAACTGGGCACTGGTCACCCTGCGTCCCGGTGAATTCCCGGTCAACCCGGACGAGTTCCGCTACCTGCAGGCGGTGGCCGCACTGGAAGCGGCCGGAAAAACCGGTAGTGCCATTGCATTTTACAGCACGGCACTGGAACGCTGGCCTGGCAGTACGCTGGCAATGTTCGGCCTCGGCAACAGCTACTACGCGCAGGGTAATCTGCAGCTGGCGGAAACGCGGTACCGCCGTCTGCTGGCGATACAGCCAGGCGACACGGCCGCACGCAACAATCTTGCGCAGGTGCTGGCCGACATGGGCTGTGATACGGCCGCCTTTGCAGAAGTGGATGCCGCGCTGGCGATTGCGAAGCCCGGCTCACCTATACGCAACAGCCTGCTGGATATTCGCAATAAACTCATCAACCGGCCGTCTGCAGCGGAACCCGACACGCCCTGCCCGGTCGCCACCGAATTCGGCTGGCGCTGATGCGGGCTAGCGAGATGGCGGCCGGGAGTAACCGGGCCGGTAATACGCTGGCGGCTGCCATACAGGTTGCCGTGGATAATACCCGTACCCCGGTGGGCGGTAACCGGATGGCGTGACCGGTTGTGCCGGCGCACTGTCTGCCAATCCGTGGGCCGGTGTCACCCCCGTCGCCGCGACCGATTGTGCATTTTCCTGCGCTGTCATGCCATTAACCTCGCCGGCGGCCACCACCGGTACGGCCGGATCCGGGGGTCGCGGGATTTCCGCCGCCTGGCTTGCAGGGTGCGGTTCCGGGAATTGCGCGGGCGCCGGGTCGGGTTGCCAGACCGGCTCCGGCTGAGCGGCGGGCTCGGGTAACGGCTTGCCGGAGATTTCCGGTTGCGCCTGTGTTGTGACCTGTACGGCCTCATCACCAGCACCAAGATACAGCCAGATCGGTACCACGATGGAAATCGCAATTACCGCAAGCAGGCGGGCCGGGTACCGGCGTGTAGCCGTCGTATGCGGCGGACTGCCTGCTGTGATCCGCCCACGGGATACCGGAGCACTTGCTGCCATCGGTGGCGGGC
>JAUVNM010000193.1 GCA_030599705.1 Gammaproteobacteria bacterium | reverse complement strand
TACTGCATACCGTGACTATTAATACCATCATCCTCCCAGCCAGCGTACACCAGCCGCTGCCCTGTGCACCGGGTAACAGACTTGGGAACCTCTGATTAACTCCTTTATCGTCATGCCGGCGCAAGCCGGGATCCAGAGTTTTCAATGCACTGGATGCCGGCATGCGCCGGCATGACGAATATTTCAGAGATTCCCTTATACTATGAACTATAAGCGGTTCAGGCGGACTGAAAATGGAACCTGATTTCTGGCACGAACGCTGGGAAACCAACCGGATCGGCTTTCACATGGATGCGGTCAATCCCTGGCTGGTGAGTCACTGGCCGTTGCCGGGTATACAGCGGGGCAGCCGGGTATTCGTCCCGCTGTGCGGCAAGAGTCTCGATATGCTCTGGCTGCTGGAGCAGGGTTACCGGGTCACCGGGGTCGAGATCAGCCGGATTGCTATCGAGGCATTCTTTTCAGAGAACCGGCTGGATCCGCTGACCGAACCGGCAGGACGGTTCACGCGCTGGCACTACCAGGGGCTGGACATACTGTGCGGCGATTTCCTTGATCTTGACAAGTCCGTACTCGGGACCCTGGACGCGGTCTACGACCGTGCCGCACTGATCGCCATGCCACCGGTCATGCGGCCGCGCTATGCCGCACACCTTGCCGCGCTCACTGACAGGAAAACCTGTGCGCTGTTGATCACGCTGGAATACAACCAGCTGAAAATGGCCGGCCCGCCGTTTTCGGTTTCAGTGGACGAAGTGAACCGGCTGTTCAGCGATAATTACTCCATTGAATGCCTGGCATCGACTGATGTGCTTGAAGAAAATGCGAAATTTCGGGACAGTGGCCTGACGTTACTCAGGGAGCAGGCATACTGCCTGACGCCCCGCTAACCCGCCCATGAATGCAGTTGTGTCTTGTGAAACATAAACGGAGGAGAACGATATGAACATCAAGAGTAATACTATCCTGCTCGCATGGTGCTGTGCCTTTTCAACACTCCTGCCACACACGGTAACCGCCGGTGATTCCCCGGTCCCCCCGGTCCCCAACGGCATTACCCTGCCGGAAGGCTACCAGGACTGGCCGGTCATCGCCTCATCGCATCGTATCGACAACAATACCTCGCGCGTCATTCTCGGCAACGCTATTGCCATCGAGGCCGCTCGCGCCGGCAATACCAACCCCTGGCCTGACGGCGCTATTCTCGGCAAGATGGTTTGGAAAGATGCCACCCTGAAGGCATGGGAGAAGGCCGTGGTTCCCGGTGCATTCGTCCATGCCGAATTCATGGTCAAGGACGCCAACAAGTGGGCCGCCACCGGGGGCTGGGGATTCGCGCGCTGGAAAGGCATGGACCAGACACCGTATGGGAAAGATGCCAGCTTCGTACAAGAGTGTTTCGGCTGCCATACACCCGTCAAGGATAATGACTACGTCTTTACCCACCCGGCAAAATTTCCCCGGTAGTCTGTCAATGAATGCAGCACGGACTGACACCCGTGCGTTTACTACTCAGGGGAAAAGCAGGGTTTTGCTCCAGCCGTCCGGGACCTTTTCATAGAGCACCCGTTCGTGCAGGCGGTGCCAGCCGGACTTCCAGAACTCGATACGCTCGGGAATGACCCGGTAGCCAAACCAGTGCGGGGGGCGCGGCACCGGCTGGTTGAGAAACCTGGCTTGATACTTCGACACCTCATGCTCAAGCAGTTTGTGGTCTTCGAGGGGATCCGACTGCTGCGATGCCCACGCACCGAGCTGGCTGTCCCGTGTACGGGTATGCCAGTAGCTGTCCGATTCATCGGCACTGATGGGCACGACCGGTCCCTCGATGCGCACCTGCTGCATCAGGGGCTGCCAGAAAAAGCACAGTGAAGCCCATGGATTCTCGTCCAGATCCCGACCCTTGCGGCTGTGGCTGTTGGTAAAAAACACGAACCCCTGCTCATCGAAACGCTTGAGCAGCATGGTACGCGCTGAAGGGCGGCCATCGGCATCCGCCGTAGCCAGCATCATGGCAGTCGGTTCACGCAGATCCGTAGCAGCCGCCGCATCCAGCAGCTCACCAAACCGCGCCAGTGCTTCACTATAAAGTCCTTTGGTATCAGCCATTATTCGGATCCCCTGAAATCCCGTGCAGTGCTATTAAAGCACATTGCCTGCACCCGGCACTGATACAGGTCAAACTGGTCATACTAATCCATCGCATTGATCTGTAACAATATTCCTGAAGACAGCAGGCAGCGGATGCGGTCACGGTTTCCGGGGCATTGCTTGATCCAGGTCAAGATGAACCACTGCGTGATTGCGTCTAATAATCACAGACGTCATCTGTCTGAACTCCCACACTTCGCGGGCCCTGTGCCCGCTTCTTTTTGCCTGCAGGGATGGACGTACATCGCGGGAGGCAGGGAGAAGGTGAGACCGGGAACCGGTCGAGAGGCTGGCCTGGGCCACGCCGGGAACGATGCGCCGCAAATAGATGCCCAAGACGCCGGTTACTCCGCCATGCGTACGTCGTGGAATATGGAATACAGGTCATTTGTCCAGCGCTCGAAGATCACCGGGTCAATGGCAGCACCGGCAATCTCTGCATACAGTTTTGGATGTGAAGTGACCAGTATGGTCTGCTCGCCTTCGGCGAAGATAGAAATCTTCGGTGGCAGGTAGGGAATCAACTGGGGCGCATTCTCTGTCAAGTAGCGGATTTCTTCCGCTTTACCCGCAAATACAATCCGGTATTTATCCGTCTTGTAGCCCATACCGGTCAATCCGATATCGATGCGCTGGACCCGTGCCACGGTATAACCATGGTCGCGTATTGACTCCTGGAGCACCAGCATGGCCTCCGGAAACGCCAGGGCACACCTGGCCATCACCACATCCTCGGCACTCGCTCCGGGAAAATACAGCAGCAGCCCGGCAACTACACCAAACAGGAAACTCCGGTTCACAGGGTCGCGTCCTCGAGGATCTCGTTGTAGATCCCGTGCATTTGCTTGCAGGCTTCATCCAGTTCATCGTTGTTAAACAGGTGACTCAAATACATTGGATTGATAGTCATTACCAGCACCTTGCCCTCGCGTTCCACAACCGTCACGCGACATGGCAGGAACATGCCAACGCGCGGATCGATGGCCAGGGCATCGAACAGGAGCTTGAAGTTGCAGAAGTGCAGGATCACCTGGCGCTTGTCCTCCTTGCCTTCTTCCACCAGGCCATGCTCCAGGTAGTCCGTCCTTATCAGTAGAAAATTTTGACTGATGATCGATTCTTTCAGGTTTTCTATGGTTTCTTCCAGTGTATAGGGAGATTCGGTAATGATTACTGCCTCGTCAAGGGTTACCTCCGGCCGGGACCCGGTATATTCACTGTCTTCCATGGAGCGTATGGCACTCACCAGGTCGTTGATGTCCTGTTCCGAAAGTCCCTGCACCAGGAAGGAGCGCATGGGCGTGCCTTCACGGCCAAATTCCAGGGTGTGTTTGATCATTTCATCGGATGCGGCGGCCAGGAACCCGGGGTTGTTCAGGGCCGGGGCAATGATTGGCAATTTGCGCCGGCGTGAAAAGGTCACCCCGGTGCCACTGCCACCCTCACCCATCTCCCCGTGACAACTGGCACAATACTTTGCAAACAGTTCTTTTCCGTGCTGCGCGTCCCCCTTGACGGGGGTTGGGGCAAATACCGGCTCCGGTTTCCCGGACCAGCCGCGAATATGGCCGACAAGGGCATCGACCTGGGCATCACTCAGGGTACTGAAGGCCGGCATCACCCGGCCCGGCCGGCCCAGCCGGATCGTGGTGCGCAGAAAGCTGTCATCGACACTTTCAAGAAAGGCAGGCAGGGCCAGCGGGACACCCACCCCGCCATCGCCCTGGTCCCCGTGACAGGCCGCACAATGCGCCATGTACAGCTGGCCTCCATCAGGCGCGCCATTGGCAACACCGAGCAGGCACATCAATATAATCCACAGAATTTGTCTCATTATTAATCGGTCTTCCGTTTCGTACCGCGCCGGCAGATATCTGATGTCATGCTAAGCTTTAATATTGTAGGCTGTTGAATATTGTAGACACTTGGGGTCAGGGACATCCAGCAAACGGTCGGTAACTATGGACTTTGCCATAATATACACAACAAGGCTGGCATACTTGACTCAGATCAATATACCCAGGCTACAAAACACGCAGTATAACCCACGCTAAAAAGGCGTAATTGATAATTTTTTCACAGGAGTAATAATCATGAAAGTAATCAAGACGTTTATTGCGGCCGCCTCCATTGCCGGTCTCGCGGCACTGCCGCTGCAGTCAGCCCATGCCTGGGGTGGCGGACCCTGGGGCGGTGGCCCTGGTGGTTGGGGTAATGACTATGGCAGTGACTGGGGCCCGTTCGACGGTGACGGCTGGGGCGACATGGACTTCAGCATGAGCGGCGGTGGTCGTGGCAGCGGTTATGGCCGGGGTCATGGCCGGGGTTATGGCTATGGTAATCCCGGTTACGGCTACGGCGGTTATCCCGGTTACGGCTATGGCGGTGGCGGCTACCCGGGCTATGGCGGTGGCGG
>JAUVNM010000242.1 GCA_030599705.1 Gammaproteobacteria bacterium | reverse complement strand
CCACCTGTTCCGCCGCTGGTTCTTCGACCGTCTCCTTCACCGGTATTTCCCGGCTTGGCGCTGGCTGTCTCGGTGAAGGCGCGGAAACTTGTTCGTCAGGCTCCGGCATGCGCGGTTTGGCCTTTACCCCGTTGGTGGTCAGCCACTGATCCACCATATCCAACCGATCTGCCGGGAGCATTTCAGGGTTGGGTTCGAGAGTCAGCGACAACGCGGCGGGATCTATCCGCAACAATACCGGGAAATATTTCTCCAGGAGAGTGGAGTCGACATAGATCTCCTGCCCCCGGATTTGTACCAGTGCTGGCGGTAATCTGCTCTCCTTGCCCTTGACAATCGCATTTCCCCTGGACACATCCAGAATAAAATTCCAGTTCGGCCGCACAAACCAGCCGGTCGCCAGACCGCTTTCCGGTACTACCTCGATGGCAAATCCCAGCAGCTGGAAAAGCTGACTCAGCGGCAACATGTAACCTGCGTCAAACTCGATGGCGTCGATATGCCCCAGCGGTGCTTGCTTATAATCAAGCTTCAGTTGAATCATGTCGGTATCCGGTGGTACCGGGATATCAACATCGGTCTGCCACTCATTTCCGGACGGTTCTTTTTCTGGTGCCGGCACAGGTACCGGATGCATGCCGATCACCAGCCGGTAGCGCCCGTCTCCGTCCGGTCCTTGCAGAATGCCCCGGGTATATGCCGGACCATTGAGGTCCATGACGACATGCAGTCGTCCGCCATCACGCATGCTGCTGCGTACCAGCCCGACCAGATCATTCTTCAGTCCTTTTGCATTGATGAAGGCTGCGCCCAATGCGTTTTCCAAATCAACTACAATGCGGTCCGGCTCGGTCAGCACAAATATCTCGTGTGCTACAGGCCGATCGAGCCCCAGCACCAGCAGTGCCCCGCCATCTTCAAGCGGTTCCAGTGAAATGCCAGTTACGTTTGCCGAGTCAGAACCAGCTTCCGCCGTGGCCACCTTGTTCGGCACGGTTTGCTGCGGCGCAATGAATTCGTTATGGCCTGGTAGTGAATTGAGACGGGCACCCGTGATTTGCGCCTGGCTGGCAAGACAATCGGATGAAAACAGGAAAAGGCACAGCACAATGAGGGCGCTGTTCGGCAAAAAGCGAGCGAGCGGGCTCCCTCCGCCCACCAGAGAAAGCTTGCCGTGGCTAGACCGCCCGTCAAGAAATGAACGCAGGTTATTGAACACACACAGGAAGTAGCGAGATTCATGCCAATCGGGCAACTGGCCCTAGACACAATAAAAACAAAGACTTAGTGCCCGACAGGCCAGGTATCTATAAAGGTATGCGATAATTGAGTCAAACAGCGGTAAGCGGGCGGCCAGCAATTGCAGCCGTCGGGGCCCGGCCGACGCAAATACCCGGCCCGCGTCACGCCTTTTCAGGGCGCGCGCCTAGAGCATATTCGCGTTATAAAAATCCACCGGCGCAAAATCGTCCGTCAATACCGGCACATCGTCAGGAATTATTTTGACCCAGATTTCGTTGAGATATCGGGTCAATTCACTGTCGCGGTTATCCAGCACGATCCTCTTGTCGGATCGAGTCGCCACCAACATGATGTTCTGCACCTGCTGGCCGTTATTCCGGGTCTGAGTGGGAAACAGATACACCCGGGGGAACAGGCGCTTGCAGGTCGCATATTCAGCGCGCACAAAACGGCCGTTATCCCCTTCGATGGCGCCGATCATATTGATGAATAAAACGCCGTCTTCGGTCAAGCGATCACGTATTTTTGCAATGGCCTCGATGGTCGATAACTGGTAAGGCACGGAATAAAACGACCTGAGCGCGTCCACCATGATGACGTCGTATTTATCTTGCGTCTGGTTGAGAAAAGTCCTGCCATCCTGATGAAAAATGGTAAGCCGCGGATCATCTTCAAGATTAAAAAATTGTCTTGCCAGCGCCGTCATACCCGGATCGATTTCCACAACATCCAGGGTCGCGCCTTTGAAGCGCCTTAAATAGTCCTTGGGATAGGCATATCCGGCACCGCCGATCATGAGTGATTTCCTGAATCCCGGCTTAAAGTGTTCGGCCAGGCGATAAAAATTGGCATAGCCATCTACCAGGTCGTCATCCCGGTCCAGGTACATCTCGGATTGAATCACAAGCGGATCGGTCGCCATATTACGCACCGGCCGATTTGTCGCCCGGTCGGTGCTCTCATAAATCCAGACCCGGTTATAGGCTGTATCGATATCAACCGAATATTGCGAAGGTGTTTTCAGAGCGGCATGCGCACCGAGAATGGCGGCCGCTGTAATCACAAGCAGTACAAATACATCTGATTTTGCCCTTGCCACGCCCCTATAGAACGGAAACCAGGAAAGTGCCAGCAGCAACAGGGAAAGAACCAGCAGAATATGCCGGCTTCCCAGATAGGCAATCAGGAAGAATCCCGCCAGGAAGGTGCCCGTTATGCTGCCAACTGTCGATATCGCATACACCCTGCCGATGGTTCTGCCACTGTGATCGAGACTATGCAGTTTCAGTCGGATTGCATAGGGAAGAACCATGCCCAACAGCACGCCCGGCAAACCAAACAATGATACGGCGCCGACCACGGTACCCATGCGGATACCGGCCGTCATATTCTGAATCATGGCAAGCAGGGCGGGCTCGACCACGCTGACAATGCCGACAAACACGGCCGGAATGAATAATAGACTGCCTAACACCCGGTAATTCAGGCGCCGGTCGGCCAGTATTCCTCCCAACAAATAACCCAGGCTCAGACAGGCGAGAATGATCCCGATCAGGCCGGTCCAGACGATTGTGGAGGTGCCAAAATAAGGCGCCAGAATCCTTGAGCCAACGATCTCAAGAATCATGACAATGGCGCCACTACAGAAAACGATGAATTCGAGGATGGTTTATCCCTGACTATAGCCCTGATCAGATATAGTTAATCACGATATCGAAACTCGGTGAAGCGCTTGCGTTATCACCGTGCACCTGGGTGGTGTTGATCTCCAGACCAATCAGCAGGGTCTGACCCTGCGGCTTTGGCGGCGACCCGGTAAACCCCACGTCACAATCCACATCCCCGGCACCACCATAGTTACAGGTGACATTGGCAATGGTGACACCGCCATCGGCACTCAGATTGGTTGCCAGAATATCAATGGAATCACTGGCGTTTCCGACAATAAGCACGCTGCCGGCAGCGGCACCGGCGATATAATCACTGGCATTGGCGCCCGATATCAATCCATCTGTGCCCAATATAAAATTTCTGCCAGAGGCTCCACCCAGCAGGTCGCCGAAGTCGGGATTGACGACACTGGAGAAACTGACCGGTCGTCCGGCATAGACGGCAGCCGCCAAAGATAGTGCCAGCAGCGCCCAGGGGAGTCGAAGCTTCATCGCCTTTCAGTGTTTACAGTAACCGGGCCCCCAGTTTACCGAACCGGCAGACACTTGGGCATGTTTCTTTTAAGACGTGCGCGGAATTTACAACTCCACCGTCTTTTCCGCGATCAGATTGCCGCCCTCGTCTTCTCTTTCCGTGTAGGTAATATGCAGTTTACCGGCACCCAGGTTCACACCCTCCGGCAGAGTCAGCGGCACCTTAATCCGCCGCCGGTCCGCGCCACGGTAAATGGCCACGCCTGGATGAAAATTAACCACTGTATTGACGCCCCGGGGATCGATATGCGTCACCTTGATATCGCCGATGGAGGACCGATTACCCTCGTGGCCGAACAGGATATTCAACATGGGGGCCT
>JAUVNM010000347.1 GCA_030599705.1 Gammaproteobacteria bacterium | reverse complement strand
TTTCGCCACAAGAAATGGATGGCGAAAGTAACCGTCCGCAAGGACCAGTACCTGGAACTGATTGACGAGGGCTGGGAAAGCTCCGGGGCATATTATTATCAGCGCGATGACACCGAGATTCATATCAAGCCGGATGGCCTGAGCGGACTGTCGTACTCAACCATAACCGAGCACCTGGTTCAGGACGGCGAGGAAATGATCAGCAAGTTCCGCGAATATGCGACCTACGAACTGGAAAACGGGAGGCCGGTCATCACCCAGGTCAGCGGCCACACCCTCCTCGGCGATACGACTCTGCAATGGCAGGAACAGTAACTCTTCCCCTGATTTAAAGGGGGTCTGACCCCGTTTTCCCCTCATACATCGTGGTTTTCCCCTACCTAAGGCCAATATACAGGCACCGGCTATGCCACTAACATTTTTAGTCAAAGTTGGTATGGATACCCTGGTTTACGACAGTCAGATACAAAGGTGGTCATGAGAACAAAAACAGGGTGTCGGGAGGTACTACATCATGGGCATGTTAAGAAAAACAAAATGGCTATGGCTGCCGGTTCTGGCCATGCTGATATCTGCATCGGTGACCAGCGAATTTATTGAATCAAACACCAGTCATATCGGTCAGTGGCAAACGAATCCGGTAGTGTCTGCAGCAGACTATGAATCCTGCTGCCCGTACCCGTTACCGGATAACACCACACCTGCCGTATTTCTGCCGCAGTCTGAAAAACCCGACCCGGTTCCCGTAACAAAGACAGAAATATGGGTACGAATGCGTGCCGGTTTCGATTTTCCGGAAGTATCCACGGACACGGTTCGCCGCTATATCGATGAATACGTCAAGCACCCGCATCTTTTCGAACAGATATTGCAACGTGGCAAACCTTACCTGTTCCATATACTCAACCGTATCGAAGAGGGTGGCATGCCTGCCGAGCTGGCGCTGCTACCGGTCATCGAGAGCGCCTTTGATCCCTTTGCCACCTCCCCGGCCGGTGCTGCCGGAATCTGGCAGTTCATGCCGGGTACGGCTGCCTATATGGGCCTGAGTCAGGACTGGTGGTATGACGGGCGCCGTGATGTCATTGCCTCGACCGAGGCCGCACTTGATTACCTGGGCCGGCTCCAGAAACGATTCGACGGCGACTGGTTCCTTGCTCTTGCAGCCTACAATGCCGGTGGCGCACGGGTGCAAAGAGCGATCAGGCACAACCGTGACGCGGGCAAGCCGACCGATTTCTGGAACCTCAAACTACCTGAAGAAACGCGCTCCTATGTACCCAAGCTGATCGCCCTGCGGATAATTATTGAAAACCCGCATGACTACAACATTACGCTGCCGCAACTTTCGGATAGCCGCTATTTCAGTACGGTTGATATCCAGGGACAGCTTGGACTCAGGGTGGCCGCACGATTAACAGGAATTTCCCTGCACGAACTGCAGCGTCTGAATCCCGGTTACGGCCTCTCAATAACACCGCCCGGCAGGAAACACACACTACTCGTTCCACGTTCAGTCGCAGATACCTTTCGTACGCGCATCGCGCAACTGCCCCGGGATCAGCGCATTCAGTCGCTACGTCACCGCATCCGCCTGGGCGACAACCTGAGTACTATTGCATTGCAGTACCGCACAACGGTGTCGGACCTGCGCAAGGCCAACCGTCTTAAAGGAAGTAAAATAATTGCAGGTAACCTGCTTATTATTCCGCTATCGGAACACAAGGATTCAATCGCGGCCAGCACCCACACGACACTGATGTAATCCCAAAGACCTACTGGGGTCGGTGACAAATAAGACTAATTCGCACATGCGAACCGGACTTATTTGTCACCGACCCCTTTAATTTGTTACGCCGCACTGCCTACCCAGAATGTCATATCCTTGTCGAGGAACTCCTGCCAGGACATGTAGTGCGTTCCGTCACAGGAGAATGTCAGGCTGAGTATGCCGTTGAAGATGTTTATCGAGGCTGAGCGCAGATAGAGCGTCTCGTCCGCCAGACGCAGCTGGCGCATGGTGTTCAGAATGCTGCCAATCCGCTCCTGCGGGATCAGCGCGTTGTCCGGATAGGGGCGGCGTGTGTAGAGCAGGCAGATATCCGGATCGCTCAGTGCATCGTGATCGAGGATGCGGTAGCGGAACGGGTCGTCCACCAGCCAGATGGTAACCCGGCTGCTGGAGAAATGAATCACGCCCTGGAACATGCCGCGTTCAGTCAGCAGTTCCTCCAGGATGGCGCAGGCCGGATCCATGTTCTGGTCCATCAGGCTGTCGACCCGGCATTGCTGAAACACAGTGCCACGGATCGCCGGGTCGCCCTTGATCTGGCGCCATTCGCCCGGTTCCTCGTAACGCTCGGTGGTTACCGGCAGGTCACGCAAGTCGAAGTCGGCCGCCAGGAAGCCGAGCGTTTCGCCATCCCGGTAGATCACCTGCAGGGCGGTCAGTGATGGCCGGTTGGCACGCCGACTGAGGTAGGCATCAGAGAGTAGAAAACCCCAGGACGGTACAGCCTCGCGCATGTAGGGGCGCTGCGAGCGGTCGCGCCCGTAGTGTTCGGGCAACAGCCCGCCGAGGCTGACGTTGTCGGTAATCTGGATACCATTAGTAT
>JAUVNM010000001.1 GCA_030599705.1 Gammaproteobacteria bacterium | reverse complement strand
TCACCCGGGTAGCTGTCGTGGGCGAGTACCCGCGCGTCCTCGACATGCAGGGTGTTGCGATGCGGTTTTTCCGTCAGCTCGTTCATGGGCCAGGCCGGGAATCAAAGGCTGTGTACCACGTGACCGGCAAGCAGGGTATGGGTAACCCGTCCTTTCAGTTCCCAGCCCATGAACGGTGTGTTGAGTCCGTTGCTTCTCATGCTGCCGGGCTCCAGTTGCCAGATCAGCTCCGGGTTGAAGATGCAGACATCGGCCGGGGCATCGATGGACAGGGTGCCAGCCGGCAGTCCGAGTATGGCAGCGGGTCCCGCTGTCAGGCGCTGGATCAGCGCACCCAGCTGAATTGCGTTTTCATCGACCAGGCGCAGACCCAGCGGCAGCAGTGAATCGAGTCCCGAGATGCCGGGTTCCGTTGCCGGGAATGGCCCGAGCTTGGCATCCGGCTCGTGTGGCTGGTGGTCGGAACACAGGGCCTGGAAAGTGCCGCGTTGCAGGGCGTCGCGCAGCTGCTGGCGGTCCCCGGTGGTGCGCAGTGGTGGAATCACATGGCAGTTGCTGTCGAAGTCGGTGACGTCGATCTCGGTCAGATACAGGTAGGGAATCGCCACATCCGCGGTAACTGGCAGGCCGTCGAACTGTGCACGGGCCACCATGTGGGCGGCGCGCCCGGTGGTCAGGCGGCAAAAATGCGCGCGGATGCCGGTTTGTTCAATCAGGGCCAGGTCGCGTGCAACCGCGGCCGTTTCCGCGGCTTCCGGAATACCCGGCAGGCCCATGCGGGTGGCAACCTTGCCTTCGTGGG
The DNA here is from genome assembly GCA_030599705.1 of Gammaproteobacteria bacterium. GTDB lineage: Bacteria > Pseudomonadota > Gammaproteobacteria > UBA9214 > UBA9214 > SZUA-186. The sequence goes on along the minus strand of JAUVNM010000001.1, from coordinate 27,746 downwards.
CACAACCGTCCGCGGACAGGGCATGGTCATTCGCGTACAGGAACACGGTCAGGTCAAAGGTGGCGGCATATTCGAGTGCGCGCCGCTCTACCAGCGTGTTGGCAAGCGGCTGCAGGGCATTGCTGATACCGACACAACCGGCCTGCCTGAGCGCGGCCATTTCACTCAGTTGCGCGCCGCCGAGACCACGGGTCAGGGCGCCGAGGGTGACGATACGGGTGTTGCCGGATGCTTTTGCGCGCAGCCGGATCAGCTCGATATCGGCCGGGGTCTCGATCACCGGGTCGGTATCGGGTGGACAACACAGGGTGGTGATGCCACCCGCTGCCGCGGCAATCGATTCCGAGGCGATGGTCGCCTTGTGTTCCTGCCCGGGTTCACGTACCCGCGCGCACAGGTCGACCAGTCCCGGGCAGACGATACAGCCGGCTGCATCGATTTTTTTCACGGGCCGGAAACCGTCGGGCACCGTGCCCACGGCGATAATACGGCCGTCTGCAATACACACATCCAGCCGGTCATCGATCTGGTTGGCCGGGTCGATGACGCGTCCGCCATGGATGATGATCCTGTCCGCTGAGGGTGTGTCGGTCGGCGGCATGGTTTATTCCGGTGCTTCTTCCCGGTGGTACATGGCCATGGACATGACCGCCATGCGTACGGCAATGCCGTGGGTGACCTGCTCCAGGATCACCGAGCGGGAGCCGTCTGCCACTTCCGAGTCCATCTCCACGCCGCGGTTGATCGGGCCGGGGTGCATGATGGTGACGTCGGGTTTTGCCACGGTGAGTTTCTCCTCGGTCACGCCAAACAGTTCATAGTACTCATGTTCACTTGGCAACAGCGCCCCCAGCATGCGTTCGCGCTGTAGCCGCAGCATGATGATAACGTCGGCATCCCGGATGCCCTCGCGCAGGTCGTGAAAGACATGGGCGCCGAGTACCTCGCAGTTCGCCGGTAGCAGTGTTTTCGGTGCGACGATGCGGACATCACCGGTATTCAGCAGGTTCAGTGCGTGGATCTGCGAGCGCGCGACCCGCGAGTGCATGATGTCACCGACAATGGCAACGCGCAGCCGCCCGAAATCGGGACCCTTGACGCGGCGGATGGTGAACATGTCCAGCATCGCCTGCGTCGGATGCGAATGCCGGCCGTCACCGGCATTAATGACGCTGGTGTGCGGGGCCACGTTGCTGGCGATAAAGTGTGCCGCACCGCTGTCGGCATGCCGGACCACGAACATGTCGACATGCATCGCCTCGAGGTTGCGCAGGGTGTCCAGCAGACTTTCACCCTTGACCGCGGCCGACTGGGTTATGTTGATATTGAGTACGTCTGCCGACAGGCGCTTGGCAGCAAGCTCGAAGGTGGTGCGGGTGCGCGTACTGGCTTCGAAGAACAGGTTGACAATGGTCTTGCCGCGCAGCAGCGGGACCTTCTTGACGGTCTGCTCGGTGACCCCGGCAAATGACTCGGCCGTATCGAGAATGCGGATCAGCAACGCGGTATTCAGGCCACTGATACTGAGAAAGTGGCGCAGCCCGCCGTCTTCCCCGATCTGCAGATTCAGGTTTTTCATGTGATCTGCCTGATTTCCAGTTGCAGCGGGTCAGGTCCGGACAACTTGATCTGCTCGTCAGGTTTCAGATTGACATGGGTGCCGACGACATTGGCTTCCACCGGTAGTTCGCGGCCGTCACGTTCCACCAGTACCGCCAGCATGATGGAGGCAGGGCGGCCGTAGTCAAACAGTTCGTTCATGGCGGCACGAATGGTGCGGCCGGTGTGCAGTACGTCGTCTACCAGGATGATATGGCGGTCATCGATGCTGAAAGGCATTTGCGAGGGTTTCACCACCGGGTTCATCCCGATACGGGTAAAGTCGTCCCGGTAGAAGGAGATGTCGAGACTGGCGAGCGGCTCGTCGATACCCAGTTGCCGGTGCAGTTGCTCGGCCACCCAGACGCCGCCGGTATGGATGCCGATCAGGAGCGGGTTGTCGCGTCCCGCCTCCCGGCCGAGCGCGTCGAGCCTGTCGGCCATGCGGGAGATGAGGCTGCTTATGTCCTTTAGGTCACTCATTCGCTGCTGTTGCCGGTTTCCAGCCAGTCCTGCAGTATGATGCGGGCTGCAATGGCGTCGATACCCTGCGCTGCATCCGGATCATTATGGGTATCCAGTTGCTCACGTGCCGCCCGGGAGCTGAGTCTTTCATCCATTGTGTATACCGGTAGCCGGTAACGCCCTTCCAGTTGACGGATAAAGCGTCTGACTGAATCCGTAATGTCCGCATCGGTACCATCGCCGTGCCGCGGCAGGCCAACGACCAGGGCGTCGGGCTGCCAGGTTTCCAATAACCCGGAAATAATGGTCCAGTCCGGCTGGCCATCACGGGCCTTGACCGTGCTGAGTGCCGTGGCCGTCCCGGTAATGTCCTGTCCTGCAGCAACGCCGATACGCCGCAGTCCGAAGTCAAATCCCAGCAGCGTCTGCAAGTTGTCTGGCCGGTCCGGGATGGCGGCGATACCGGGTGCTGTTGTCAGGCATGGCCCGCGTCTCCGGATATCAGGTTGAGATCAATCCCGATAAGCGCCGCCGCCGCTTCCCAGCGCTGTTCGCACGGGGTTTCAAATACAATCCGGGTGCTGGAGGGTCCACTGAGCCAGGCATTCGCGGCGAGCTCCTGTTCGAGCTGGCCCGCGCCCCAGCCGGCATACCCGAGTGTTATGAATGCCTTTTCCGGGCCTGCGCCGAGCGCAATCGCCTCGAGGATGTCCCGCGACGAGGTAATGCCGGTATCATCAGTTACCTTCAGGGTGGCTTCCCAGTTCCCCAGTGGTTCGTGCAATACGAAGCCGCGGTCATTTTGTACCGGGCCGCCCATGTAGACAGCCTGCCGTGCAATGTCACTGCGGGTGGCCTCGATTTCCATGTGTTCCAGGATGTCGCCGAGTTGTAAATCCGTCGGCCGGTTGATTACGATGCCGAGTGCCCCGCCATCATTGTGTTTGCAGATCAAGGTGGCGGTGTGGTGAAAATTGGGGTCGGCCAACGCCGGCATGGCGATCAGAAAGTGGTTGCTGAGGGACTCCACTGTGCTCATACCCATAGTATCGGGCAGAGTGGTGGCTGCCATCAAGTGGTAAGCGTTCCGAAACGGTAAATATCTGGCGGAATAAATTCCGCCCTGCGCCGCCGTTCCTTGCAGGGCCGAATCTATTCGGCCTCCAGCAATCAGTGGCTTTTCAGGCGATGCGAGGTGGAAAAATCCCAGGTTCGGGTAATATGCAGTATATCGGCTTCCTTGCTGATTTCCGGCGAGAATGGCGGGAACGGTCCGGCCAGCTCGACAATCCGGATGGCTGCCTCATCGATGATCGCGTGTCCGGAGCTTTTCAGGACCGTAATATTGCGCACGGATCCGTCCGGGTTGAGTGATACGTCGAGCAGCAGTTTCCCGGAAACGCCTTCACGCCGGGCTGTATCCGGGTAATTCAGATTACCCACGCGTTCTACCTTCTTGACCCATTCAGACATGTAGTTGGCATATTTGAACTCCTGGGTGCGCGCCGAGACATAGACCTCTTTCGGCTGCTTGGTGTAGACCTGCTCGGTCTGGTTGATTTCCTCGCCCAGGTTGACCATATCCATGATGCGCTGGATCAGACTGGCGGCGGTCGGATCCTTGCGTTCCGCGTCGGGTTGAACGGTGTCTTCCTGGTGGATTTGCGTGACGGACTTGTCGGCCGTCACCACCTGGGTAGGTGCGGGTGCCGGCTGCTGTTGCTCAACGGCCGGCGCCTGTTCCTGGATGGCTTGCCGTGGGCGCACCTTTTCAGTGACATTGCCACCGCCATCCTGGCTGGTCTGCGCCAGGTAGTCTGCCTCGTCCGGTGGCGGTGTCTTGCGGTTGGCAATCGTGATATCCAGCGTGGGCAGAATATTATCCGGCGGGTCCGCATCCGGTGTTCCGAAGGTGATGCCGAGGATGATCATGGCATGCAGGACCAACGCAAAAAACAGTGTCAGGGTGAACCGGTCGGTTGACGTCACCGGGCTGGTTACGAGATCCGGCGTGGTCAGGTCCTGCATGGTCGGGGCTCCGTGGTCATGGCGCCGGCAATTATACCGCTGATAATCCCGAACAACAGTGCCGCGGTCATCAGTAGCGGGAACAGCCGCCACAGGGCCGGGTGCGGGATGAACAGCAGCCAGGCGAGGGTAAACTGGCCGGCCATGTGGGCCAGTGCCGCAAGAATGCTGAAGCCAACCGGTCCAAACCCCCTGCCGGGCATCCGGCCGGCAAGCCAGAGTATGCCAATACTGCATCCCGCGCCGGCCAGGCTGAGCAGGAACGTGGGTGACAGGAACGTGCCCAGCAGCAGGCTGCCGCATACTACGCGCAGCAGACTGACCCAGGCAGCGGCTCCCCAGCCGAATTGCAGCAGCACGGCGATGGTAATGACATTGGCCAGTCCCGGTTTTAGCCCCGGCAGGGGACTGGGCAGTGCGCTTTCCATGATGTGGATGGTAATCGCAAGCGCGGCAAACCAGGCGATACGGTGGTCTTCAGGTGTGGTCTGGATCAGCATGGTGCCTGGTCTGTCTGTCGTAGTGGCGGTGTTCAGCTGTAATAGTGGTCATGCCGGTCATAAAGGGCAAGCGGCTATCTGTGTTGCAGTCCACGGTGTGCTTCGGCAGTCTCTAAAGCCGCTTGCCGGCCCGGCCGATAGATTAGCGACGGCGTCAGCGATGATGCAAATATTCCCAGTATTTACAGTCAGGTACATCGTATGACCTGTTTGAAGGGCGCGACGGAAACCACATGAGCACGGGTAGTCATCCGTTTGTTGCCGGCGGGCTTGCGGTCCTGCTATGGCTCGTGCCGGCCGGTGTTGTATATGCAGTCGACGACTATCTCAGTGTGCTGGAGGCGGAGGCCGAAGACACCGGCAGGCAGACGCAACGGACCAGTACGGCAACTATTGCAGCACCCGTAAAGAGCAAGACCGCCAGGATCGCCACCACCATAACGCCGGATCTCGGTTTTGAAGACTTCGAGAACGAGTTGCACAACAGCTACTCCGGCACACACCTGTTGTACATGAAGCTGCGCAGGGACCAGCAACGTGCAGCCTGGAAATCGTACCTGGACGATAACGAGGTCCGGGCGGTACGCGAACATATCGTCAGTTTGCTGTCATCCAGCTAGCCGGCGGATCTGCAATCAACACACCTGAGAGGGACAACCATGAAAGAGACGACTGCACCAAAGACATTGATCGCCGCGCTGCTGACTGCCGTGGCAGGTTTTACCACTGCTGTCCAGGCGCTTGACGTGAACATGACCGATTACCTGGCTTATGTCGAGGTTGAGCATGGCAATGAAATCGTGCGTGTGCAGCGAATCCAGAAGCAGGACAATGTCCTGACTGGCGGGTTTGCCAAGACCTCCCGCATGTGCCCGCCATTCTGCATTCAGCCCATGACCATTGCGCCGGGCGTGGCGACAATCGGTGAGACCGAGATCTTCCGGTTTATGGACCGGGAGCTGGAATCCGGCAACGGCCTGCTGGTCGATGCGCGTACACCTTCCTGGCACAAGAAAGGCACCATCCCGGGTTCTGTGAATATCCCGTTCACGGTTTTCGAGAAAGCGGCCGGTGACCCGGATCTGGTCACGGTGCTGGAGGACCTTGGCGGTGTGCAGCGCGAGGGTGTCAGCGGGTTTACCCGCGGTGCGGAATCCGTTTTGGCAAAGCTGGACCTGTTCGGGGCCGGCAGCAAGACCGATGACTGGGACTTCAGCAACGCCAGGGAGGTGGTGTTCTGGTGTAACGGTCCATGGTGCGGCCAGTCACCGCGAGCAATCAAGGCATTGCTCGCCCATGGCTATCCGGCTGACAGAATCAGCTATTACCGTGGCGGCATGCAGATGTGGAAGATCCTCGGCCTGACAGTCGTCATGCCCGACAGCGGTGAGCAGGAAGTCGTTATGAAATAATCCGGCTGCATCGCAGTTTTCAGAAGGGGCGCACTGCGCCCCTTTTTTATATCCCGTCAGTCCCGCGCAGGCGGGAATGACGGAACATGTATGAATCAGGTCTTGCCTAGAAATTGATGGCGTCAAAGCGCGGGTGCAGGCCCCGCAACTGGATGCTGATGCGGTTCGGCAGGCAGGCAGCGAGTTCTCCGGCAGCCGCCAGCCAGCCGGCCTGGATGCAGTTTTTCCCGGGACAGGGTGAATGCACGAAGCGCGCGCGGCCGGCATGAATTTCAATGCCACTGGCACCCAGCGGGCCCTCAAGTACCAGCTCGCGGTCCGGTGCAAGGTCAATGATGCGCGCCGGCTGGTTGCCCTCCTGCACCTGCAGGTAGCGTGCGACGCCCTCCCGGGACCAGAAGTGCGTGTACAGCAGCGGCAGGCAGCCAATGACGGCAACCAGCAGCAACCAGTCCGCACGCGTCATCACAGGGGTTCACCCAGGCTGATTGCGGCCGGTTCCGTGTCGAAACGGACCCGCTGTTGCATTGCCGGGTTCATGTGAATGGTACCGTTGCGGTCAATCAGCAGGACATAGCGTATCCCCATCCGGCGGGCAACGGTTTGCCAGAGTTCCGGGCCGGCAACAAACAGGGCGGTTGCGGCCGCGTCTGCCGTGGCGGCATCGGTGTGGATAACGGTCACGGAGGTGGCGCTGTCGGCCGGGTAGCCGTTGCGCGGATCGATGATGTGATGGTAACGCTGGTTATCATGGTCAAAGAAGCGCTCATAGTCGCCCGAGGTGAAGATGCTTTCATCATCCCCCAGCTCGATGGCCGCGAGTACCCCGGGGCCGCGCGGGTCGCGGATGCCGATGTGCCACGGACGCTCACCGTGCCGGCCAATGGCGCGCAGGTCGCCCCCGGCATTGATAATGGCATGATCAATGCCGCGTGCCCGCAGCCGCTCGATGCCCCGGTCGATGGCGTAGCCTTTCGCAACGCCGCCCAGGTCATAGCGCACCGCCGGATTGCCGTTCCGCAGGTGGCCGTCATGCAGGGTCACGTCGGTAACCGACGGCTGTTGTGCGACCAGTTCCAGTATCCGGTTGTTGTCCGGTGGCGGTCCATCCGGGCGCTCATCGCTGTGGAAGCCCCACAGGGCAATCAGCTTGCCGATGACCGGGTTGAACAGTTCATCGCTCAGGCGTGACAGGCGGTTGGCCTCATCCAGCAAGGGCAGCAGCGCCGGGTCTGCGGGGAAGTCTTCCAGTGTGGCCAGCCGGCGGTTGGTTTCCTGCAGGATACCCGGTTGCCAGGCATGCCAGTCGGCATGCATGCGCATAAACAGCTGTTCCAGTTCCAGACCAGCCTGTTCGGCGGCAGCGCCGTCGATATCGTACATCGTAATATCGATCAGGGTCCCCAGCGCGAAAAACTGCCGGTGCCGGACCAGCTCCGGTGACTGGCTGCAACCGCTGACCAGCAGCAGGCACAGCAGCAGGCCGGTGCGGAACGAACTTGCAGACACCAGGGTGGCCCTCCCTATGGACTTGCCAGTTGCTTGTCGATGGCGGCCATCAAGTCGCCGGCGATGTCTGCGTCATACAGTGAATCGAGTTCGCGGATACAGGTCGGGCTGGTGACGTTGATTTCCGTGAGGTAATCACCGATCACATCAAGCCCGGCAAACAGCAGGCCTTTCTCCCGCAGGGCCGGACCGACCTGCCGGCAAATCCAGCGGTCGCGGTCACTGAGATCCACGCCCTTGCCGGTACCCCCGGCGGCCAGGTTGCCGCGGGTTTCCCCGGCGGCCGGGATGCGTGCCAGTGCGTGGGGAAACGGTTCACCGTCAATCATCAGGATGCGTTTGTCACCGCGGGTGATTTCTGGAATATAGCGCTGCGCCATGGCTGACCGGCTGCCATTGTCGGTAATGGTTTCGAGGATGACATTTACGTTCGGGTCGTCCCTGTGTACCCGGAAAACCGATGCGCCGCCCATGCCGTTGAGCGGCTTGACGACGATATCAGAGTGTTCATCGAGGAACTGCTGCAGGCGCGCAATGTCCCGGCTGACGCGGGTGGGCGGGCAGCAATCTGCAAACCAGGCGGTGTACAGTTTTTCATTGGCATCACGCAGTGCCCCCGGCCGGTTGACCAGCAGTACCCCGTCGGCCTCGGCGTGTTCGAGCAGGAACGTCGAGTACATGTATTCCATATCGACGGGCGGATCCTTGCGCATCAGTACCACGTCCAGTGATGTCAGTGGGCGCACCACGGGTGGTGCGCGCCGGTACCAGTCATCCGGGTCATCCCTGACCTCGAGATGGCTCATGGCCGCAAGGCTGTGACTGTCGTGCAGGAACAGGTCGGGTTGCTCCATGTACCAGAGTTCCCAGTCACGCGCACTGGCTGCCAGCAGCATGGCCAGGGTGCTGTCTTTTTTGAAGTTGATGGACTCGATCGGGTCCATGACCACGCCTAGTTTGATCGCCATAACTGTTGCTTTCCCGGTCCGGAGTGGCCGCCTGCAGGCATATAAAGTTTGTCCCGTGGCGGACGATAAATCGTTGTGGCTGAAGGGCGATAGTAAATTAATTCACCGGGCGGCGCGTTGTCCGGGCGGCGCCTGGCCGCTACACGGGCCGGCGACAGCCGGCATGATATTACTGAAAGTTAAATTAAAACAGTGAGTTATATATGCAATACAGTGCCGAGACTCAGGTAAAGGCGGACGCCGGGGATACCCCTGACCAGGAGGGTGTTGCCGGGGGTGATCGCAGTGTCTTCACGGTCATGATCATCGATGACAGCAAGACCATCCGGCGCACGGCCGAAAGCCTGCTGCGCAACGAGGGCTTCGATGTCGTCACCGCCGTGGATGGCTTCGAGGCGCTGAGCAAGATTGTGGACTACCAGCCGGACCTGATCTTCATGGACATCATGATGCCCCGGCTGGACGGTTACCAGACGTGTGCGCTGATCAAGCATCACCGGGTGTTCAAGCATACACCGGTCGTCATGCTGTCCAGCAAGGATGGCCTGTTTGATCGTGCCCGCGGACGCGTGGTCGGTTCCGACCACTACATCACCAAACCGTTTACCAGGGAGGAGCTGCTGTCTGCCATCGAACAGCACGGCTCCAGGTCTGATCAAACAAGCGGCGTATAGCGATACTAGCGAGGAAGTTGCAATGACGCAGATAATGATCGTTGATGATTCACCTACCGATGCCCACCGCCTGCAGAAGATGTTGCAGAAGAATGGCTTCCAGACACTGACTGCCGCGAATGGTGATGAGGGGATTGAATGTGCCCGGCGTGAGAAACCTGACCTGATCCTGATGGATGTTGTGATGCCGGGGCTGAACGGTTACCAGGCGACCCGTGAACTGACATCCAACCCGGAGACGGCGTCGATACCGGTCATTATTGTTACCCGCAAGGACCAGAAGGTCGACCGGGTATGGGGTTTACGCCAGGGCGCATGCGAATACCTCACCAAGCCGGTCAACGAGGGCGCACTGATGGATCTCATTAACCAGGCCCTCGACAGTTGATGCTGGCCACGATGAACGCAGCGGCAGACATGGATCCTATGGCCCTGCTGAGGGCCATGGAAACGGGTTGTCGGGTCGCGGCAGTTGGTGTTCCGGATCAGGTTGAACGCCGGGATGTGTGGTCGGGTATTGCCTTTCGCCTGGGTGACCAGCAACTGCTGGCGCCAATAGGTGCGGTGATCGAGACCCTGTCCCTGCCACAGCTTTCCATGGTTCCCAACACTGCTGGCTGGGTACGTGGTATCGCGAATGTGCGCGGTCGCCTGCTGCCCGTGATTGATCTGCATGGGTTGTTGTATGGCGAAGTTGCCAAACCCGATAACCGCAGCCGGGTGCTGGTGATCGAATTCGAGGATATATATTCGGGTCTGATCGTGAACGAGGTCTATGGTCTGCGGCATTTTCCGGTCGCGGCATGCATAGTGGCTGACGACCGGGCAGGCACGGTGCTGGAACCCTACGTCAGTAACGGATTCCAGGTAGAGGGCATATTTCAGGGCATTATCAGTATTCCTGCGCTGTCTGCATCAGAACGATTCATGCAGACAGCTATATAAAATGCGGGTGATTCACTGTTTCAGTTGCGCAGTTATGACTAACCGGTCAGGAGAAAGACCATGAATGTATTTAGCAAGGTAAAGACGATGGTGTCCGACAGCTGGATGAAGGTGCTTGCCTTTACCGTATTGTGCGCCGTTAGTGCGATGGCGGGTGTTTTCGTGCAGGTTGACAACCAGTCCGAACTGGACCAGCAGCGCCTGTCGTGGACCGGTGAACAGCAGGTCATGTCACAGCGAATTGCAAAGTATGCCCTGGCTGCCGCCGACGGCAAGCAGGAGGCCTTCGTGGCGCTCGAGAAATCCAGGGAGCGTTTCATGGAAATCCTCGATAGCGAAAGCAGTGAATTCGGAGCAAGCGAGAGCTACCGCATGACACCGGAGTACCAGGCCTTTACCGAACTGGACAATGTCTGGCACGGGTTCAGCTACAGTGTTGAAGAAGTCGTTGATGGCCAGATCCTGGTGCTTTCGGTGGCTGAGACCGCCAGCCTGACACGGGAAATCATGCCGGAGCTGATGCAGCATACCCAGGGTCTGGTAGACAACCTCGTCAGGAATAATGCCAGCCCGATGCTGGTAAGCCAGGCCAGTCACCTTTCCATGCTGGGTCAGCGTATTGTGAACAACATCAACAATGTTATGTCCGGGGCCGAGGCCGCGGCCGTCGCCTTTGCCGAGGACACCGATGAGTTCGGCGCCATTCTCGAGCAGATGCTGCGTGGCGGCAAGGATGCGGGCGCCGTTCAGGACGAAACTGCCCTGGACAGGCTCAGGAAGATTGCCCTGCTGTTCAGTCAGATCAGTGACCATGTTGGTACGCTGGTTGACAACTCGGCAGAGCTGGTTGGTATTCAGAAGGCCGTACAGGATGTATCGATCCGTAGTGAGAAACTGTTCGGTGCCGCTGATGATCTGCAGCGGGCCTATGCCGCTGCACCGGCAAACCGCCTGGTATCCATGGAGCTGGCCTACTTGCTTGGCGCGATATCCCTGCTGGTCCTGTTCTGGATGGGTTTTGAAACACTGCGTACCCAGAGGAGCCGCAGCCAGGTTGTCGAGTCCGAGAACCTGCACAACCAGGAGGCGGTTATGCGTCTGCTGGATGAGATGGGTGACCTGGCCCAGGGCGACCTGACGGTATCCACTACCGTTACCGAAAACTTTACCGGTGCAATTGCCGACTCTATCAATGTAACCGTCGGTTCCTTGCGCGGCCTGGTCAGGACAATCAACGATACATCGACGCAGATGTCTTCCTCGATCGAGGAAGCCGAGGTTGTTGCCCGGCAGCTTTCCGAGGCCAGTACCCGCCAGTCTCGGGATATATCATCCGCAACGGCTGTGATCAATGACATGTCAGCTTCCATGAATACGGTATCAGCCAATGCCGGTGAGTCTGCCAAGGTGGCCATGCGCTCGGTCGAGATCGCGAAGAAGGGCGGCGCAACGGTGCAGCGCAATATCGAGGGCATGGATTCCATTCGCGAGCATATCCAGGAAACCTCGAAACGCATCAAGCGTCTCGGTGAAAGTTCGCAGGAGATTGGCGATATCGTCGAGCTGATTAACGACATCGCCGAGCAGACCAACATCCTGGCACTGAATGCCTCTATCCAGGCGGCCATGGCCGGCGAGGCAGGCCGTGGTTTCGCGGTGGTTGCCGACGAAGTGCAGCGCCTTGCAGAACGCTCGGCCAACGCAACACGCCAGATCGAGGCCCTGGTGAAAGCCATTCAGGCCGATACCAACGAGGCGGTCATTTCCATGGAGAAGAGTACCTCCGGGGTAGTCAGCGGCGCACATCTCGCAGAGGACGCCGGCAGCGCACTCGAGGAGATCGAGAACGTCTCCGAGCAGCTGGCCGGCCTGATTCAGTCGATTTCCGTGTCTGCCAGTGAGCAGGCCGGTACGGCAGTCGAGATTTCCAGCAACATGAACAGCATCCAGGACGTTACCACCCAGACAGCGAGCAGCACCGAGCAGACCTTTAGCTCCATTGGCAAGCTGTCATGCCTGGCCAAGGATCTCGATACCTCTGTTGCCGGTTTCAAACTGCCGTAACCGGACAGTTGACCGGCATGGCCGGTGGTTGTACCGGGCAATCACAAACACTACGCCTGTCCGCGTCCATGCAACATATGATCGCGCGGGTGGCCAGGAACCAGTATGAATGAAGCAATCGATTTGAGTGCGCTTAACTGGGTGCAACAGGAACTCGGCGAGACGCTGAAGCAGGGCCGCCTGTTTCTGGAGGAATATGCCGAGGGCAACGGCGGCGCCGGGAGTCTGAATAATTGCATGGTTTGTCTGCATGAAGCGCGCGGACCCTTGCGTATTGTCGAGTTGAACGGAGCTGACCTGCTTGCAACCGAGATGGAGGAGGTCCTCAACGACCTGCTGCATGAACGGCTCGACAATGCACAGGCTGCGATAGAGAGCCTGATGCAGGCCTTCATCCAGCTACCCGATTACCTGTTCAGTCTGCGCAACAGCCGGCGTGAAAGCATTGCCGTGTTGTTGCCGGTCATCAATGAACTGCGTACGCTGCGTGGCGCAACCGCCATGCCGGAGGGCAACGTCACAGGCCCCGGTCTGCATGCCAACCTGCCGGTAACGGCCTATGACCCGCAGCAGGCGGCAACCTTGCCCGAGGCGGCTCAACTGGCACGGTCTTTACGGCAGCGTTTTCAGACCGGCCTGCTGGACTGGTACCGGAATGTCGACAACGGCGCCGGACTGCAGACCATAATCGAGGTAATCGACAGCCTGCGCCAGGCCTCGCGCCGGCAGGAAGCGGCCTGCTTCTGGTGGATCGCCGGGGGGTTTGCCGAGATGCTGCTGGCTGATCCGGGTGCAGCAACCACCGATTCAAAACACTTGCTGGGACAGGTTGACCGGCAGATCAAGCGCCTGGTTGACGCCGGCGAGGTTGATTTTTCCGCGCAAATCCCGGCAGCGTTACTCGAGAGCCTGCTGCAACTTATTGCTGCCGGTGAGACTGAGACCGGACAGGCAGGCGAGATCCGCCGCGTCTTTGCACTGGAGGCGCAGCCGCCAGAGGGTGAGCCGGAAAATGTTGCCCTGGATGGCCGCAATAAGGAAGTCCTGAATACGGTGACGGCCGCGGTGCTGGAAGATCTTGAGCAGATCAAGGAGCGGCTGGATCTGTTCAAACGCAGTGCCGGCGGTGCAGATGATTTAAGTCAGGTGGTTGATGACCTGCATACACTGGCAAATACGCTGGAGATCAGTGGCATCGATGATGCCGCCGGCATTATCGAAAATGTAATATGGCGGTGCCGCGAAATCACGCCCGCTACGGCTGCTGCTACAGACGATGTACTGGCCGGGATTGCGGACTCCCTGATTGACGTGGAGACTTCCATTCGTGATATGCGTGCACGGAACCTGACACAGGAATCTGGCAGCACTACTTCAAGTCTTGTCTGGAATGAAGGATTGAGCGCCGTCATTAATGAAATAGTGGTTGCCATGGCGGCTGCGAAAGAACATATCGACAGCTATATGCAGGCCCCGGAGTCATCAGCAGGGCTTGAAAGCGTGCCCGGGTTGCTGCAGCAGATCCGGGGTGGACTGCAGCTTGTCGGTCAGGATCGTGCGGCTGCCCTGGTGGAGCAGGTAGGTGACTACTTCAATACGGCATTGCTCGGCAGTGAACAACTGCCGGATGCGGGGCAGCTGGATTTGCTGGCAGACGCGATCTGTTCAATAGAATATTTTGTCGAGGAACTGGGTGAGAACCGCATTCATGGCGGTATGGTCCTGAATATTGCCGAACAGAGCCTGGAAAAACTTGACAGCGGTGCGGCTTCGGTCCCGGCGGCACAGGATGCCGGCTCCGAAGCGCCATGCAAACAGTCCGGCACCGTAATCCCGGCTGCCGATACCCCCGTGATTTCCGAAATGCAGGTACTGGCTGATGACCTGGACCCGGAAATCTATGAAATCTTTATCGAGGAAGTAGAGGAAGAGCTTGCGCAACTGGCGCGACTGATCCCCGGCTGGATCGCGAACACGAACAACCGGGAGATGAGCGAGACGATTTGCCGCATTTTCCATACGCTCAAGGGCAGCGGGCGCATGGTCGGTGCGCTGGCGCTGGCTGAATTTTCCTGGGCCTTCGAGAACCTGCTGAACCAGGCCGTTGAAGGCAATCTAAGTGAGCAGGCTAATTTTTTCGAACTGGTACTGGCAGCAAGAGAACCGCTGGTGCAGCTGCTTGAACAGGTAAAGAACGGCACTGCGCCGGAGGCAGATGTCGATGCCCTCGTTGCGCGTGCCATGGCCATGCTGGCACCTGCCGCGCCGGTTGACAGCGATGACCAGTCCGGGCCGATGAATACGCCACCCGTCAATGCAGTTGCTGAAGAGGATGCAGCCGGGGAAACAGCTGCAGTCAATGCAGAAGATGTGGATGCGGAAGAGCCCGCGTCCGCTGTTCCGGTCTCTGCGGCTGAAGAATCGCATCCGCTGGATGCCCTGCCGGTACTGGCGGAGGATGCCGATCCGGAAATCGTCGAGATATACATGGAAGAGGCCGCGGAGCTGCTCGAGGAAATCTCGGCGCGGCTGCCTGAGTGGGTTGCTGACCGGGACAACCTCGAAGCCCTCGGAACATTGCGCCGTTGTTTGCATACCCTGAAGGGCAGTGGCCGCCTGGCTGGCGCCATGCGGACAGGTGAATTTTCGTGGGCGATTGAAAACCTGCTGAACCAGGTAATTGAAGGATCGGTGCCGGCGGATGCAACACTGGTTACGGTGCTCGAGCGGATGCCGGTTTCCCTGTCCGGGTTGCTGGCGCAGATCAATGGCGGGCCGCCACCGGAGTCGGATTACCGGGCGCTGATGCTCGCAGCAGAGCAACTTGCGCGCGGCGAGCAGCCGGACATGTCAGCCATTGCAGACAGCGAGCCGGCAGCTACGGACTCCGATGGCAGCACGGCCGCGGAGTCCAGCGAGGAACCGGAGACCAGCGATGCGGAGGTCTTGACGGAAGCACCGGATACCGATGACGATGAACCGGAAATTATCGAAATATTCCGGCGTGAAGCGATTGATCATCTGGCAGCGATACAGGTTTTCGTCGAGGCATGCCGCGCGCATGAGAATGGCTGCCAGGTCTCCGAACCGCTGTACCGTGCGCTGCATACCTTGTCGGGGATATCCGAGACGGCCGAGGTGCCGGCCATACACAGTCTGGCAATGGCGCTGTACGGTTATTTCGGTGAATTGAATGAACAGCAGCTGCCGGTCAGTGAGGCAGCCGTGGACGTGCTTGGGAACTGCCGCGTGGCACTGGCCGACCTGGTCGAGCAGCTGCCGGAACAGGATTGTGATACTGGCCGGCTGAACTCACTGCTGGCGGCTATCGAGTCGCTGCCGGTCAGGCCTCCTGTGGTTGAAGATGAGGCGCAGGAAGCGCCGCAGGCAGAAGCAGCAACAGGCGCAGGGGATGTGCCGGACACGGGTTGCAGTGAAACCGGAGCAGCCGGTGATACAGAGACTGATCCGGTTGCAGAGGATGTTGCAGCAAATGACATGGGCGTCATGCAGGAGACGTTGACAGAGGAGCCAGCGGCGCCGGCAGGTGATTTTTCCGGTATGGATCCGGAATTGCTCGATATCTTTATCGAGGAAGCCACGGATATCCTCAATAACAGTGAGGCAACCTTGCGCGCCTGGCAGGATGACCACGATAACCGCGGGTTGATCGACGAGTTTCAGCGCCAGCTGCATACCCTGAAGGGGGGTGCGCGCATGACCGAGATCGGTGCGATCGGTGACCTCAGTCACAGCGTGGAGAGCATGTTGATGCGTGTCATAGATGGTCATGTCATGGTGTCAGGGAGCCTGTTTGACTGCCTGCATGATGCGCACGATTCACTGACGGGTATGCTGGACAAGGTCAAGGCGAATGAGATGCCGGCCAGTGCGCAGCAGCTGGAACAACGGCTGGAACAGCTTGCTGATGGATCGGCAACCATTAAACCGGATATTGCAGAAACCGGCGGGCCCGGTGTGGAGGCAGCGGAGGCTGTGCCAGAGCAGTTTCCGGAATCCGGATCCGGTGCGGATGCTGTGGCCGCACCGGCAGACACGACCGCGGAAGATTCTGAAGACCCGTCGGGGCAGGTGGCCGTGGCGGTGGCTGCATCGGTACCCGATGAACACGTTGAGGCGCAGTCGGCCCGGGAACAGGCGTCACAGCCGGAAGTTGTAACGAGTTCGCCGGAAGATGTCCGCCAAAGCGACGTTATGCCGCGACGCGAGGAGCGTCGCAAGGCCACCCGGGTGCGGGCGGACCAGGTGCGCATCCAGGCAGACTTGCTGGATAACCTGGTGAACTATACGGGCGAGATCAATATTTACCGGTCGCGACTGGAGCAGCAGTTTGGTCTCTACCGGTTCAACATCGATGAATTGCAGCAGACCGTCAGTCGCCTGCGCGACCAGATGCGCCACCTGGAAATAGAGACCGAGACGCAGATTCTGTATCGCTATGAACAGGAGACCGGTGGTACCCATAGCGGCTTTGATCCGCTGGAAATGGATCGTTATTCCAACCTGCAGCAAATGACACGGTCTATGATGGAAAGTATTGGGGACCTTGAGAGTATTCGCGAGATGATGGACGGTACCACGCGTGACTCGGAAACACTGCTCCTGCAGCAGTCACGTGTTACTACTGACCTGCAGGACGGGCTGTTGCGGACACGGATGATTCCGTTCGCCAGTCTCGCGCCGCGTCTGCGCCGAATTGTACGGCAAGCGGCAAATGAGCTGGGTAAAAGCGTGGAATTGCGCCTGGAAGGGGCCGAAGGCGAAATGGACCGCACGGTAATCGAGCGGATCATTGCGCCACTGGAGCATATGCTGCGCAATGCAGTCGATCACGGTATCGAGAAGCCGGCCGTGAGAATGAACGCCGGCAAGCCGAAATGCGGCAACATAAAGATCAGTTTTTACCGTGAAGGTCACGAGATAGTCCTGCAGATTGCCGATGACGGCCATGGCATTGACCTGCAGGCGATTCGCAGTCATGCCATTGAACGCGGGTTGATATCAGGGGATTCCGGGCTTGCGGATGATGAAGTGATGCAGTTTATCCTGCACAGTGGTTTCAGCACGGCCCGTGAAGTTACCCAGATATCAGGTCGCGGTGTAGGAATGGATGTTGTCAACAGCGAAGTGCGCCAGCTCGGTGGTTCATTGCGCATTGAATCGGAGGCCGGCAACGGAAGTCTGTTTACCATGCGGCTACCGTATACACTGGCCATCAATCATGCATTGCTGGTGCGCGCCGGTGAAGAGAAGTTCTGTATACCGCTGGGAAGTATCGAGGGTGTTGTCCGTGTTGCGGCGGACGAGTTACTGGCCTGCTATGCGGAACAGGAACCGGCCTATGACTATGCCGGAAACAGCTATCAGCTGAAGCATCTCGGAACGCTGCTGGATAGCGGCGGCATGGATTCGGGAAAAACCGGCGACCGGTTGCCGGTATTGCTGATTCGCACCGGCGAGAAGCGCGTCGCGCTGCAGGTGGAAGCTATGCACGGAAACCGTGAAATCGTGGTTAAGCCGCTTGGTGTACAACTCAGTAGTGTCAACGGGATCTCCGGTGCAACTATTCTCGGCGATGGCCGGGTAGTACTTATTCTTGACCTGGCGACGGTTGTTCGAATGGAGGCCAGGCAGCCGACAGCCACCGATGTGGCTGTGCCGGGAGGTAACGACAAGCTTACCGTCATGGTGGTAGATGACTCCATTACAGTGCGCAAGGTGACTACGCGCCTGCTGCGGCGCTATGGTTTCGAGGTTGTTACCGCGAAAGACGGTGTTGATGCCATCGGTCAGCTGCAGGACCGCGTGCCGGACATGATGCTGCTGGATATCGAGATGCCGCGGATGGATGGTTTTGAGCTGGCGACGCAAATGCGGAATAACGAACGCCTGCGTCACATACCGATTACCATGATCACCTCGCGTACCGGGGATAAGCACCGGGAACGCGCACGGGAAATCGGCGTTAATCACTATCTCGGCAAGCCGTACCAGGAACGCGAGTTGCTGGACACAATTCACCGTCTGATCGGAATATCGCCAGACGAGCCGGCCGAGTCACGGGAGCACGCAGATGGCTGATGCAAATGGCAGTGTACGCAGTCTGTGGATCCCGCTACGGGACGTGAACATGCTGTTACCGAGTGTGACGGTCGCGGAAGTCAGCGGCTACCAGGTGCCGAAGGAACTTCCGGATACCCCGGAGTGGCTGCTGGGAACGATCACGTGGCGTGGTCAGACTGTGCCGGTTATTTCGCTGGAGGTGTTATGTGGCCACAAGGTGCCGGCAAACCTGGTGTACTCACGGTTGATGATTGTCAATTCGGTACGACCTGACAGTGCGGTGCGCTTTTATGCTGTTGTCGCAGCCGGATTGCCCCGGCTGGTCCGGTTTGACGAGAACACGGCAGAGGACATGGAAATTTCAACACTGGATGCGCTGCAGTGTCGTGTCACCGTCAACAGTGAAAGCGCCGTGATCCCGGACCTGGACTATAGCCAGGGGCTGCTGGAACAGTTCCAGGATATTGCCGCCTAGCGAAAATCCCCCCACAAGGCCTGCAGGCTTGCCAGTAGCGCAAGTGAGGCAGTCTCCGTTCGCAGGACTCTCGGGCCGAGTACTATCGAGGTAAAACCGGTGCGCTCAGCGTGCCGCTGTTCGCTATCACTAATGCCGCCTTCAGGGCCTGCCAGCAACAGAATCGATCCCCGCGGCGGCTCGAGGCCGGTGAGCGAGTTGCCGGCTTCGGGGTCCAGCAGAATCCGGATATCTGCTGTGAGACCGGTATCCAGCCAGGTTGTAAAAGACGCAGGCCTGTCAATGCCGGGCAGTGTGCTGCGGCCACATTGTTCGCAGGCATTGATCATGATAGTCCGCCAGTGCCGCATGCGTTTCTCCAGCCGTTCTCCTTTTGTGCGTGCCTGGCTGCGTTCCATCCACAGTGGCTGGATTGTGTTGACACCCAGCTCAACCGCCTTTTGCACAATGAAATCCATGCGGTCACCGCGCGGGACTCCCTGTGCCAGGATAATATTTAGTGAAGATTCGGTACTCGAGGTGTACGCCGCGCCGATCTCGACAGACACACGGGTGCGCTGCACGCCCAGCACACTGGCATGATGTTCCGAACCGTCACCATCGAAGACCTGTAATGCTGCGCCCGGCCCGAGGCGCAGCACCTGTTTTACATGGTGTGCCGCCTGCTCATCCAGGACCAGAGTTGCCCCGGTGACCAGGGTCTGCGGTAGATAAATTCTTGGAATATGCATTGCCGGGTTTCCGCTAAATACCGGTATCCGGTCAGTAACGAAGCACCGGTATATTCAAACAACCGGTTCAGCTGTTGCCAATTCCCAGGTTTTTCCAGATCGCAATGGAGGGTTCTGCGCGATTCAGGGTGTAAAAATGCAGGCCGGATACTCCCTGCTCGACCAGCCGTGCACACACGCCGGTGACGACCTCTTCGCCGAATGCACGAATGGATTCCAGGTCTTCGCCGTAGGCCTCGAGACGCTTGCGAATCCAGCGCGGAATTTCGGCGCCGCAGTTGTCGGAGAAGCGTGCCAGCTGGTAATAGTTGGTGATTGGCATGATACCGGGTACAACGGGGATATCGATGCCGGCGGCCTCGCAATGGTCGGTAAACCTGAAAAAGGCGTCCGTATTGTAGAAGTACTGGGTAATGGCGCTGTCAGCGCCGGCCTCGATCTTGCGTTTGAAGTTGGCAAAGTCGCGGTCCGGGCTGCTGGCTTGCGGGTGATACTCGGGATAGGCGGCCACCTCGATATGGAAATGGTCGCCGGTTTCCTCGCGGATGAAAGAGACCAGTTCATTCGCGTAGCGGAACTCGCCGGCCTCTACTGTTCCCGAAGGGATATCCCCGCGCAGCGCCACCATGTGCCTGATATCCTGGTCCCGGTAGGCGCTGAGGATTTCGTGGATATTTTCCCGTGTCGAGCTGATACAGGACAGGTGCGGCGCGACCTCGATACCGGATTTCTCCTGGATATCGATGACGGTCTCGAAAGTCCGGTCGCGGGTCGAGCCGCCGGCGCCGAAGGTGACCGAGAAAAACCCGGGCTTCAGCGCCGCCAGGGCCTGGCTGGTGGCCTCGAGTTTTTTTACGCCTTCAGCGGTCTTTGGCGGAAAAAACTCGAAGCTGTAAACGGGAGTGTTGGTTTTCATTCGGGTTGGCAAAAAAAGGGGTCAGACCCCTTTTTTCTAAATGGGTCTGACCCCTTTTTTTCTAGTAACGGTAGTAGTCCGGTTTGTAGGGCCCCTCGACCGGGACGCCGATGTAATCGGCCTGTTCCTTCGACAGTGTCGTCAGGTTGACGCCGATCTTGCCAAGGTGCAGGCGGGCCACTTCCTCGTCGAGCTTCTTCGGCAGGGTATAGACCTGGTTTTCATACTGGTCACCATGGCCCCACAGTTCCATCTGGGCCAGTGTCTGGTTGGTGAAGCTGTTGGACATGACGAAACTCGGGTGCCCGGTGGCGCAGCCCAGGTTGACCAGGCGACCCTCGGCCAGCAGGATGATACGCCTGCCATCCGGAAAGATGATGTGGTCCACCTGCGGCTTGATGTTTTCCCACTGGTATTTTTTCATGCCGGCAACATCGATCTCGTTATCAAAGTGGCCGATATTGCAGACGATCGCCTGGTTTTTCATCACGGCCATGTGATCATGCGTGATGACGTTGTAGTTACCGGTTGCCGTCACAAAGATATCCGTCTTGTCGGCCGCCTCTTCCATGGTGACCACGCGGTAACCTTCCATGGCGGCCTGCAGCGCACAGATGGGGTCGATCTCTGTGACCATTACGGTGCAGCCGAGACCTTTCAGTGACTGTGCGCAGCCCTTGCCGACATCACCATAGCCAATGACCAGGGCGACCTTGCCGGCGATCATGACGTCTGTTGCGCGCTTGATGCCGTCAACCAGCGATTCGCGGCAGCCATACAGGTTGTCGAACTTGCTCTTGGTGACCGAGTCATTGACATTGATCGCCGGGAACGGCAGCTCGCCGCGTTCCTGCATCTGGTACAGGCGGTGTACGCCGGTCGTGGTTTCCTCGGTAACGCCCTGGATGTTCTTGAGGATATTCGAGTACCAGCCGGGTTGCTCGGCAAGGCGCGCCTTGATGGCGTTGAACAGTGACACCTCTTCCTCGCTGGACGGGTTGTCGAGTAGCGTCGGGTCACTCTCCGCTTTGGTTCCCAGCATGACCAGCATGGTGGCATCGCCACCGTCATCGAGGATCATGTTCGGGGTGCCGCCATCGTGCCATTCCATGATGCGGTGCGTGTACTGCCAGTAATCGTCCAGGGACTCGCCTTTCCAGGCATACACCGGGATGTCGCGCGCCGCGATTGCCGCTGCGGCATGGTCCTGGGTCGAAAAGATGTTGCAGGATGCCCAGCGCACCTCGGCCCCGAGTTCCACCAGTGTTTCGATCAATACGGCAGTCTGGATGGTCATGTGCAGGCTGCCGGCGATGCGTGCTCCGGTGAGCGGTTTTTCCGTGCCGTACTTTTCACGCAGCGCCATCAGGCCCGGCATCTCGGTTTCCGCGATGGCCAGTTCCTTGCGGCCCCAGTCGGCCAGCTCGAGATCGGCGACCTTGTAGTCGGGGGAAATATTTTCTGCAGTTTGTGAACTCATTATGTACCTCGTATTGTTATACGGCCTGGTGCGTTTGGCTCAGTCCCGCGGCATCGCGCAGCACCTCCGCCTTGTCGGTTTTCTCCCAGCTGAAATCCCTGTCTTCACGCCCGAAATGGCCGTAGGCGGCCGTGGGCCGGTAGCCGGGCTTGAGGAGATCGAGCATGGCGACCAGGCCGCGCGGGCGCAGGTCGAAATGCTCGCGCACCAGCTCAACCATCCGGGCTTCATCCAGCTGCCCGGTGCCGAAGGTCTCGATGCTGATCGAGGTGGGCTCGGCAACACCGATGGCGTAGGACACCTGGATCTCGCAGCGCTCGGCGAGACCGGCGGCAACAATATTTTTTGCCACGTAACGGGCCGCGTAGGTGGCGGAACGATCCACCTTGCTGGGGTCCTTGCCGGAAAAGGCGCCGCCACCGTGGCGCGCCATGCCTCCGTAGGTATCTACAATGATCTTGCGTCCGGTGAGGCCGCAATCGCCCACCGGGCCGCCGATGACGAAACGCCCGGTCGGGTTGATGTGGATATGTTCCTGCGGGCACTGGTCCAGCCACTCACCCGGCAGCACCGGTTTGATGATTTCGTCCATGACCGCTTCGCGGATTGCTTTGAGTTCCATGTCCGGGTCATGCTGGGTCGATAGCACTACGGCATCGATACCGACCGGCCGGTCATTCTCGTAGCGGAAGGTGATCTGGCTCTTGGCATCCGGGCGCAACCAGGGCAGGGTGCCGTTTTT
Organism: Gammaproteobacteria bacterium; assembly: GCA_030599705.1. GTDB lineage: Bacteria > Pseudomonadota > Gammaproteobacteria > UBA9214 > UBA9214 > SZUA-186. The sequence continues at coordinate 5,154 of JAUVNM010000001.1, read as the reverse complement.
GCGGACCTCTGCCTGGCGTTTGACCAGGCGATGCGCGTAGGTGATTGGGGCCGGCATCAGCACGTCGGTCTCGCTGGAGGCATATCCGAACATCAGGCCCTGGTCCCCGGCACCCTGTTCGTGGTCCTCGCTCTCGTCCACCCCCATGGCGATATCCTGTGACTGTTTGCCGATGGCATTGAGTACCGCGCAGGACTCCCAGTCAAAGCCGATCCTGGAACTGTTGTAACCGATCTCGCGCACGGTCTGACGGACGATGGCTTCCAGGTCGACCCAGGCCGAGGTGGTGACTTCGCCGGCGATGATGACCATGCCGGTCTTGACCAGTGTTTCGCAGGCAACGCGCGCGCGCGCATCCTGCTCCAGGATGGCATCAAGGACGGCATCCGAGATCTGGTCGGCGACCTTGTCGGGGTGCCCCTCGGACACGGATTCGGAGGTAAACGTATGAGAACCGGACATATATTTTATCTATTGTATTAGTTAAACATTGAAGTCTACCTTACGATGGGGATATTTTCACCATGTGCCCATTTCGGGTAGTGGCTCAGCTTGTAACAGGCCGAATAAATTCGGCCCTACAATTAACGGTGTTGTAGGGCGGAATTTATTCCGCCAGACAAACTGCCCCATTTCGCATAGAGTTATCCCTCCCCTCAGCAGCAGGAGCTTGTCATGGTCAGTCTGGAAACACCGGTATGTGAATTTGGCAAACCCGCCATTGATTTCACGCTTCCCGGTATCGACGGGAACGACTGGACACTGGAAGCGTGTCGGGGACCGAACGGCCTGCTGGTGATGTTTATCTGCAATCATTGCCCCTACGTGCAGGCCATCCGCGAGCGGCTGGTACGCGATACCCGCGAATTATTTGATCTCGGTGTCCACAGCGTGGCCATCATGTCCAACGATCCAGCTTTATATAAGGAAGACAGTTTCGAGAACATGCAGGCCGTGGCACGGGAATTTGCTTTCCCGTTTCCCTACCTGCTGGATGAATCACAGGCGGTTGCCAGGGCTTATGGTGCGGTGTGCACCCCGGATTTCTTTGGCTATAACCGGAGCCTGGAGTTGCAGTACCGCGGGCAGCTGGATGCCAGCCGCAAGCAGGCCGCCGCCCCCGATACCCGGCGGGACCTGTTCCTGGCCATGCGGCAGGCAGGGGCGACCGGACAGGGGCCGGCAGATCAGACAGCGGGGATGGGCTGCTCGATCAAGTGGCGCGATGCCGTCGATGCGGACTAGCCGGTAGTGTATAACATATTGAAATATATATATATTACAGGTTTCTGCCGGGGCAGGGTAGCCGCTGCCCCCGGCTATTGCCGAACGGGACAAACTAGGGGAAAATAGCGCGCTGCGCCATTGTGGGGACACGTATCCGGATGGCGGCGGGAGTGGGCTCCCGGCACAATCTGAAGAATTTCGATGTGGTCAAACGCCTCGGTGCAATGATCGGCACCCGGGGCTTTTCTTGCCACTGAGTCTGCGCCCCGGCACTTCCAGGCGCGGCTGACACTGGAACAGACACCCGATTTCGCCACCGGTACTGGCGAATATAAATTATTCAAATCTGTACAGGAGAAAATCATGGCCCAGCGTAGACAACTCGCAAATGCAATACGTGCACTCAGTATGGACGCAGTGCAAAAGGCAAAATCCGGTCATCCCGGTGCCCCGATGGGTATGGCGGATATCGCCGAAGTCTTGTGGAACGACTATCTGCAGCATAACCCGGCAAACCCGGATTGGGCGGATCGTGACCGGTTTGTACTGTCCAACGGGCATGGTTCCATGCTGCTCTATTCCCTGCTGCACCTCAGCGGTTACGATCTGGGTATCGAGGACCTCAAGCAGTTCCGCCAGCTGCATTCGAGGACCCCGGGGCATCCCGAATACGGTTACGCGCCGGGCATTGAAACCACGACCGGTCCGCTCGGACAGGGCATTACCAATGCCGTCGGTATGGCCACCGCTGAAAAGGTCCTGGCCGCACAGTTTAACCGTGACGGTCACAATATCGTCGATCACTACACCTATGCCTTCATGGGCGACGGCTGCATGATGGAAGGTATTTCCCACGAGTCCTGTTCCCTTGCCGGCACCCTGAAGCTGGGCAAACTGATGGCCTTCTGGGACGACAACGGGATTTCCATTGATGGACACGTAACCGGCTGGTTTACCGATGACACGCCGAAGCGCTTCGAGGCCTACCAGTGGCACGTGGTGCGTGGTGTTGACGGCCATGACCCGGATTCCATCCGCAAGGCAATCGAAGCAGCCCGTGCGGTGACTGACAAGCCGAGCCTGATCTGCTGCAAGACCGTGATCGGTTTCGGTGCGCCGAACCTGGCCGGTACCCACGATTGCCACGGCGCGCCGCTCGGTGATGACGAGATTGCCGCAACCCGTGAAAATATCGGCTGGTCGTATGCTCCATTCGAAGTGCCGGATGATATCTATGCCGGCTGGAATGCAAAAAACAAGGGCGCCAGGGACGAGGCCGACTGGAATACCGTGTTTGATGCCTACAAGGAAGCGCACCCGGACCTGGCAGCCGCGTTCGAGCAACGCATGGCCGGTGAACTGCCGGCTGACTGGGAGGCAAAGTCACAGGACTTTATTGCAGCCGTCAATGACAAGGCCGAGACCATTGCATCCCGCAAGGCCTCGCAGAATACACTCAATGGCTATGGCCCGCTGCTACCCGAGTTGCTCGGTGGTTCGGCTGATCTGGCCGGTTCCAACCTGACCATCTGGTCCGGTTCCGAGGACATCAACAAGGGAACTGGCGGGAACTACATCCATTACGGTGTGCGCGAGTTCGGCATGTCCGCCATCATGAACGGTATTGCGTTGCACGGCGGTTTCATCCCCTACGGCGCGACCTTTCTGATGTTTTCTGAATATGCGCGGAATGCCCTGCGCATGGCGGCCCTGATGAAGGCGCACAGCATCTTTGTCTATACCCATGATTCGATCGGGCTGGGCGAAGACGGACCGACCCACCAGCCCGTGGAACAGACGGCGACCCTGCGCATGATCCCGCACATGTTGGTGTGGCGTCCCTGTGATGCCGTCGAGTCCGCTGTTGCCTGGAAGGCCGCCGTGGACAACTCCGCTGGCCCGAGCTGCCTGATATTCTCGCGCCAGAACCTGCCGCACCAGCAACGCACCGGTGACCAGATTGCCGCGATTGGTCGCGGTGGCTATATCCTGCGCGATTGTGACGGTACCCCGGATGCCATCATTATCGGTACCGGCTCCGAGGTCAGTCTGGCAACGGAAGCGGCAGAGGTGCTGGCAGCAAAGGGCAAGAACATCCGTGTGGTTTCCATGCCGTCTACCAATGTGTTCGATTCACAGGACGCGGCTTACCGTGAATCGGTACTGCCTGCAGCGGTCACTGCACGTGTTGCGGTCGAGGCCGGTGTGACGGATTACTGGCGCAAGTATGTCGGTCTTGACGGCAAGGTGATCGGTCTCGATACCTTCGGTGAATCCGCGCCGGCAGGTGAAGTCTACAAGCATTTTGGCATCACGACAGAGAATGTTGCAAAGGCTGTCGAAGACGTTCTCTAGCGACTGCAAAGAATTCCACTTCATAACCCAAGCTTGAATCCAAGGAGATAGTTCAATGGCGATTAAAGTCGGTATCAATGGCTTTGGCCGAATCGGCCGCATGGCATTCCGTGCCATAGCAAAGGATTTCCCGGACATCCAGGTGGTTGCAATCAATGACTTGCTGGATGCCGACTACCTGGCATACATGCTGAAGTACGATTCGGTACATGGCAACTTCAACGGGGATGTCTCTGTCGATGGCAATAACCTGCTGGTTAACGGCAACACCATCCGCCTGACTGCCGAGCGTGACCCGGCAAACCTCAAGTGGGGTGATGTTGGTGCTGATCTGGTCATCGAATGTACCGGTTTCTTCCTGACCGGGGAGACCTGCCAGAAGCATATCGATGCAGGCGCAAAGAAGGTCGTCCAGTCTGCGCCTTCCAAGGACGCTACGCCGATGTTCGTCTACGGTGTCAACCATGGAACCTATAACGGCCAGGCCATTATTTCCGCCGCCTCCTGTACCACCAACTGCCTGGCCCCGGTCGCCAAGGTGCTGAACGACAAGTGGGGCATCAAGCGCGGCCTGATGACTACCGTGCATGCGGCAACGGCTACCCAGAAGACGGTGGACGGTCCCTCGATGAAGGACTGGCGTGGTGGCCGTGGCATTCTGGAAAACATCATCCCGTCGTCTACCGGTGCAGCGAAGGCCGTTGGCGTGGTGCTGCCGGAACTGAATGGCAAGCTGACCGGTATGGCCTTTCGCATACCGACCTCCGACGTGTCCGTTGTGGACCTCACAGTGGAGTTAAGCAGTGACGCCAGCTACGACGACATCTGTGCGGCGATGAAGGCCGCGTCTGAATCGGGTGATATGGCCGGGGTACTGGATTACACCGAAGACAAGGTGGTTTCCACTGATTTTCGCGGCCGGACCACGCCGTCTATCTTCGATGCCGGTGCCGGTATTGCCCTGGATAGCACCTTTATCAAGGTGGTTTCCTGGTACGACAACGAGTACGGCTATACCTGCAATATGTTGCGGATGGTTGAACACGTCTCGAAATAGAAAGCCTGCAGCTGCCAGTTTTAATGTTTTGTCACACCTGACTACTGGAGTATTTCATGCCTGTCATCAAGATGACTGATCTCGATCTTCACGGCAAGCGCGTGCTGATACGCCAGGACCTGAATGTGCCCGTCAGGGACGGCAAGGTCACCAGTGACAAGCGTATCGTGGCTTCCCTGCCAACCATCGAGCATGCGATGAACGCAGGTGCAAAGGTGATGGTGATGTCCCACCTGGGACGTCCCGTTGAAGGTGAGTACGATGAACAGTTCTCCATGATCCCGGTGGGTGAGCACATGGCCGCCTTGCTTGGCCATAATGTTGAAATGGTCAAGGACTGGGTCAACGGCGTTGGCGAAATGCGAAATGGTGAAGTCGTCCTGTGCGAGAACGTAAGATTCAACGCGGGCGAGAAGAGCAATGATGACGAGTTGGCGAAGAAAATGGCTGCCCTGTGCGACATCTATGTCATGGATGCGTTCGGAACGGCACACCGGGCACAGGCATCCACCCAC
>JAUVNM010000165.1 GCA_030599705.1 Gammaproteobacteria bacterium | reverse complement strand
GTTATTGCGCGACGTGTTCATTTGGGCTTATGAGCGTTCGTGTGCACGCTATTCGGCGGCACGCTAGTCACTGGGAGAGCCAGATGCTTTCCGCCTCCGCCATCGTGCATTAGTGGCTGAAACTGTGTCTGAAGTCGTTCGTGGTGGCATGGACAAAAAGACGGCCACTGTTTTTATTCGGCAGCGCGCTACAGAGAACATGTTGCCTGCGGATCAAGCACGTTTCATCGAGGTGGTGGAAACGGAGCTTATGAATCTCCATGAGGGCAACATCGCTCGCTACCGCTTGCGGCCCTCACAATACCAAACATGGCGGAAAACGTGGCACTGATTTACTGCGAAGACCAGCTATTCACGAGCTATTATTCCAAGTGGCAGGAACGGATACTCGTGGAGGGAATTACACCTTCTCGCCCCGCGGTGAGAAGTGCGGGTATGTGGTTTTGCCGGCTGAACCGGTCAACTGGTAGGCACGCCTATGCGCCACGAGCATGATATATTTTCCGAATGCTGTATTCCTTCGAAGATCTCCACGCTGCATTTAGCTCCAGTTTCCTGAATGAGGCCAGGCGTTTGCTGGATAGCGGGGAGGTAATGCCCCCGGACGTAAGCCGCAATGGTGAGGTCATCACCTCACTTGTCAAACGTTCCGGAAAGCGTGCCTACCGTGCCTATATTCGGGTAGAAGATCCTGTTGAGGGGCCAGTGGTCATTCGCGGGGAATGCAGTTGTTCCCGGCGCGGCAATTGCGAACATGTGGCCGCCGTGCTGCTGCGGGCGCTGGAAAATGAGCAGGAGTTGACGGGTGATGTGCCGGTTCGATCGCGGCCTGAGACGGTTAAGACCGTGGCCACGGACGATGTTTACCCCGCCAGTGTTCAGCAGCGCCTGCTGTATCAGCTGTTTCCCGATCCGGAAAACGGTTGCGGAATCACTCTGGAAACGGCCAGCGCCCGGTTGTTGAAATCCGGTGGCTTCGGCCGCCGCAGGGCCTGGCAACCCGGTTGGGTGGCGCGGGCTATGCCGCCGCGTTTTTTGCTGCGCATCGACCGTGAGCTGCTCGCCGAACTGGATGCTTTAGCGGCTGACTCGTTAACGGACATGCATCGTCTGCACGGGTCCACCGGTGACGGTCTGCTCGCCAGAATGCTGGAGACCGGCCGCTGTCTGTTGGGCGAGGCGGAGGTAACGCTGCGCCGCGGCCAGGAGCGCCGCTGTAGCCTGGCCTGGGGTATCGATGCTACGGGCACTCAATATCCCGAATTTCAGTCTGCACCGGCAGCGCCCTTTGTTTTTCTGCTGGGATCACCCTGGTATATCGATCCGGCCTCCGGGGAGTGTGGCAAACTGAAAACGGACCTGCCGGGCAAGCTGCTCGATGAACTGTTTCAACCGATCCGTATTGCACCGGGTTACGGTGAACAGGCCCGTGCGGCACTGGCAAAGCGCTATCCGGGCGTGGAGTTACCGCCGTTGCGGGAGCTCGAGGTCGTAGAGTGTCCAGTGCAGCAGCCGGTACCCTGCCTGCGGTTCTGTTCGCAGGCGATCGAGGACCCATGGAACGGGGAAGTGGAGACAGATCTGGTCCAGTTGCGTTTTGATTATGCCGGCATCTACCTCGGTGGCGAGCAGTCGCCCCAGGTGCTGGTCGGCGAGCGGGTGTTGAAGATCCGGCGCGATCCGGATTTCGAGGAACAGTGTGCCGATCAACTCCTGGAAGCCGGGCTGGAATGGAATGGCCTGTGGGACGGTGAGGGCAGCAGCGACAGTTTCGTGAATGACGGTGATCCCGAGGCCTGGTTCGACTTTCAGGCCGATACCCTGCCCCGTTTGCGCAAGCAGGGTTGGCGCATCGAGTTCGACGCCAGCTTTCACTACCGCCTGGCCGAAGTGGAACAGTGGTATGGCAACATCGAGGCCCGGGACGGGAATACCTGGTTCCACACCAGTTTGGGCGTACAGGTGGCAGGCGAGCTGATCAACCTGCTGCCACCGCTGGTGGCCTTGTTACAGCAGTTCCCGAAGGTCTTTCAACAGGACCGGTTGCGGCAGCTGGACCCGGACCAGCAGGTGATCGTACCGCTGGAGGACGGGCGGATGCTGCCGGTGCCGGTGAGTCGTGTGCGCAACATTCTGGATACCCTGTTCGAACTCTACCAGGCAGATGTACTCGATGAGCAGGGTCAGATGCGCCTCAGCCGCATTCAACTTGCCCGCTTGGCCGAGCTGGATGGCGGGGATGCGTCAACGCGGATGCGCTGGACGGGTGCCAGTGAGCAGCGGGCACTGGCCGAGCGTCTGCGCGGCATCGAGTCTATCCCTGAGGTGGTTCCACCCGCGGATCTGAATGCCCGGCTGCGGGGCTATCAGCGACAGGGCCTGTCCTGGCTGCAGTTTCTGCGCGAACACGGACTGGCCGGTGTGCTGGCCGATGACATGGGTTTGGGCAAAACCGTGCAGGCCCTGGCGCATCTGTTACTGGAGAAGGCCGGCGGGCGCATGGATCGGCCGAGCCTGGTGGTGGCCCCGACCAGCCTGATGGTCAACTGGCGGCGTGAGGCCGCCCGGTTTGCCCCGGGGTTGCGGGTGTTGACCCTGCACGGCCCGCAACGCCGCCAGTACTTCGATGCCCTTGCGGATTATGATCTGGTGCTGACTACCTATTCCCTGCTGACGCGTGATCAGGAAGCGCTGCTGCAGCATTCCTGGTACTTGCTGATTCTCGATGAGGCGCAGTTCATCAAGAATCCCAGGACCCGCGCCAGTCGCATGGTGCGGCAACTGGACGCACGCTATCGCCTTTGCCTGACCGGGACACCGCTGGAAAATCACCTCGGTGAGTTGTGGTCATTGTTCGATTTCCTGTTGCCGGGTTTATTGGGTGACGCCAAACAGTTCCGGCGGGTGCTGCAAAATCCCATCGAGAAACAGGGCGACGCAGAGGCATCCCGGCGGCTCGCGCGGCGGCTACGGCCATTCATGCTGAGACGCACCAAGCAGGAAGTTCTCGGCGAGTTGCCGCCCAAGACGGAAATCGTTCGTGGCGTGGAACTGGAAGGGGCGCAGCGCGACCTGTACGAGAGCATTCGGCTCGCCATGCATGAACGGGTGCATCGGGCGGTGGCGGATCAGGGGCTGGCACGCAGTCATATCGTCGTTCTCTATGCCCTGTTGAAGCTGCGTCAGGTATGTTGCGATCCGCGGCTGCTCAAACTGGAGAGTGCCGGCCGGGTCAAACATTCGGCCAAGCTGGAGATGTTGATGGAACTGTTGCCGGAAATGATCGAGGAGGGTCGACGGGTACTGTTGTTTTCACAATTCACCGGCATGCTGAAACTGATCGAGGATACTGTGCACGCAGCCGGCATCGATTATGTCAAACTGACGGGTCGCACCCGGGACCGGGCTACCCCGGTCGATCGCTTCCAGGGCGGTGCAGTACCGCTGTTTCTGATCAGCCTCAAGGCCGGTGGTGTGGGCCTCAATCTGACCGCAGCCGATACCGTCATCCACTATGATCCCTGGTGGAATCCGGCGGTAGAACGCCAGGCGACAGACCGTGCACATCGCATTGGTCAGGACAATCCGGTATTTGTTTACAAACTGATTACTATGGGTACGGTCGAGGAGAAGATACAGGCCATGCAGGCGCGCAAACAGGCGCTCGCCGACAGCCTGTTCGATCGAAATGGGGGGATGCAGGCGAACTGGACCGATGCCGACCTGGATCTGTTGTTCGAGCCATTGGGATGAATCAGGCAGACAAGGAAGCCCGCGAGGCCGTAGACCGGCTACTTTTTGAACAGGGCGTCTACACCCCGCTGGAACTGCTGCTGGCCGAAGGCCGGTTACTGTACGCCGATTACGAGGCCTGGCGGGGCGGGCAGTGTGATTATCTTGAAGAGCTGCTATTCGGCGATCCTGAGCAAAGTTACGATCTTATGAAGCGGGCGGAGGCCTATGCCAGGGCGCTGGGTCTTGCAGCGGAGCCCCAGCACTATGCCAGTGGAGAGGCACAGCGGGAGCATCCTCTGCGTTTTAGTTCGGCAAGTGCGCCGGACCGGTGTTTTTACACCGGCTATCGCAAAGACGCTGCAGGGCCGCAACTGGATCTGTTGATGGATTCTGCGGGTGTGGCGCTGGCCAATGGCATCATCAGGGCGCTGGTCCAGCAGGATAAAGTTGAGGCCAGGCGGTTGCTCGAGCGTTTGTTCGAGATCGACCCCGGCCATCGCCAGCTGGGTGGGCTGGAGTGCCTGGTGGTGGCGGGAAGCATGGAGTCTCCCGTCGAAGACGCCGGTCTCGAGCTGCCAATACTGCAACGGAAATTGTGTCCCCTGGCAGAGGAGCTACTGGGTCCCGGTGCCCGCCATTTTCTGGCGCCGCAATGGCAGCGCCTGACGCGAGCGCTGCTTGATGTTGACTTCGACCCGGACAATTCAGAGCTTCACAGCAGTTATGCCGCGCTCCGGGCAGAGGACTGGGAGCAGGTAATAGCAAGCGTTGAAGCGGAATTCAACTGGGAAGAACACCCCGTACTGTTGCGTCGTCACGCCCGTGCCTGTGGGCGCTTGCACCTGGATTCGGAAGCAGTTTCAGACTGGTTCCGTCTGTGCTGGCGCTTTCCTGATCAGGCAGCCTGTATCGGTAATGAGGCCGAACCGCAATGGCGTCGCTACTGGCAGCATTTCCTCGAGCTGGATCCGGAATTACCGAACCGCGATTTTCCCGCCTGGGTCCTCATCGATCAGCCCGGGTTGTCCCGGTGGCTGGCGACTGAGCGCTGCTTCGATGACTGCGAGTTGCCGGAAGGCTACCAGGCAACTGCCGAGCTGGTACAGGCAAAACCTTCTCCACTGGTCGATGCCGGTTTGATGGACAGGAGAAAGCAGCTACAGGTGTGCAATCCTGCGCTGTTCGCCTGCTATCTCCGGGATTTTATGCCCACTACGGGCGGTTGATTGTTCGGCCCATCCCTGGGCTGCCTTGCATCC
>JAUVNM010000216.1 GCA_030599705.1 Gammaproteobacteria bacterium | reverse complement strand
GGGGGTAGAAGCATGATTGGCGCTATGCAACTGACAAGTGTCAATAGTCACTAGACATGCTATTCTTTCTGGCGGAATAAATTCCGCCCTACAACACCGTTCATTACCGAATATTACCGTTCAATGTAGGGCCGAATTTATTCGGCCTGTTACAAAGACGGGAGTGCCCTTGACGTGGAATTGATCGATTATCATTAGGAGCGCCAGATATATGCCCATGCACAATCCGTCGCATCCGGGACTCGCCATCCGTCATGATTGCCTGGAGCCGTTTGAACTCAGTGTCACGGCGGCAGCCGAGGTGCTTGGCGTTACCCGGCAGGCGCTCAGCAATGTCATCAATGGCAAGAGTGGCATCTCCGCTGAAATGGCCATCCGCTTGTCGAAGGCTTTTGGTGGCCGACCGGAATCCTGGCTACGGCTACAAATGGCCTATGATCTGTGGCAGGCCAACCGGCATGCCGGCAAGCTGAAAATCAAAAAAGTAAAAGCTGCCTGAGAAGGCGGAATATCTATTAGTGCGTATAATGTATATTATGTTAAATAGGATGCGTACTCATACAGGGGCCTGAATGCAGGCTCCCTCTTCAGGAGTTATCCCTGAAGCTGATCCGGACGTGTGAGCCGTCACAAAACGGTTTATTGCGCGATGCACCGCAGCGGCACAGCGTGTAATGGTCCCGGGGTGCGCCAGCGCACCATTCCGTGTCACTCAGTGTAATTCCACCAGATACACGGTACGGGCCGTTACGTTCAACGACGATTGTCGGTTCAGATGAAATCGCCGGCATGGGTTCGCCATCAATTGAATAACTCAGTGCACCGGATGGACATTTATCAACCTGTTCCTTGATGCGTTCCACGGGTTCGCCGTCGGCATCGATCCAGGGATTGTTGTTCTCGTTGAACACGCTGCCGAGTTCCTTGTGGCAGTACTGTGCTTCCGAGCACAGCAGGACGTTGTTGTGGATCGTGATGTGCTGCCCGCGATATTCGGTGACCTGGTCCGATGTTCGTTCCGGTGATATTTCATCAGTAAAACCGATGTCCTTGTGGCTACCGTCACAGTACGGACGGTTCTTTGACGCGCCGCAACGGCACAGTCCGATTGCCGGTTTGGTATCAAGGCGGTTGCCCTCGCCGTCAATAAAATTTTTCAGTCCCTTGACGATGAACGGGCCGTTTTGTGCGCAGCTGATGACGGGTTTTGGCATGGTTGTTCCTTTGCGTGTAAACGTATATTAAAGTGAATAACTCGTTGCGAGGGCATTTAACAGAATGCCACCCGCCTCGCTCGCTGTCGTGCCGAAGGCAACAATGCCGTCTTCGTGCCCACCCATGGAGAAGATGCCCTTGTGCAGAACATGCGTTTCCTGGAACAGTCGTGCGGCTTCCTGCGCCATTTCAGGTGTGCCGTAGGTAACCGCGGCATCGGTAACCGGGATATTCAGTGCACTTGCCTGTTGCCAGATGTGCGGGCTGTGCACGTGCAGGATGGCATGAATGCCCGCATCCAGATCATAGATCATGCCGTGGGTGAGTGATTCTGAAGATGGTTTTACCGGGCCCTCGGCCACCACCCGGTTTGTGTGCGGATTGTATGATCTGATAACGGTGAAGTGTGCCGCCTCGAGCGTTTCCAGACCGCCGGTCTGGGTGCCGCTGATGAGAAACTGCCGTTTGCCTGCCTGCGCATCCAGCGGTGCGATGCGCTGGCTGACATTGCCGAAACCATAACCACCGTAGCGTTCCGGGTCCTGGCCGACCAGTGCCAGTTGCCAGAGGATGCGGCGCCAGGCATTGAGTATAGCGAGTGATTCACCGGGTACCGGTCCGCTCTCCGTGAACTGAAGAGCAAACTTGATGACGCCCTCTTCCATTCAGCGTGCCCGGCTGGACAGTAATTCCGTGAACGCATGACGGATGCGTTCCACCCGGCGCCGGTTGACACCAAAATCACTGGTGCCGGTACGCGCGGCCGAGCGCACATGAATGAGCTGTTCTTCCGGAACCAGCAGGAACTCGAGGTCATCGACAAACCGGAACACCAGGCTGCGGCACTCCGCCTGCAGGTGATGATCATCCACCGTGGTGATGCGCGTACGTTGCTGCTTCAGTACAACGTCCTTCAGTGCGTCCCAGGCATTCTGCGGGTCATCATTGAATGACAGGGGTGCAACGGCGTGCTTGGCATCGACGGCGAGGCTGGATACACAGTTCGGGCTATCCGGGCATGGTGCCAGCTTGCCGGTTTGAGCGGTAGCGGTTGATCCCATGGTAAGAATATAGAATAACAGGGTGGCGGTGAGCGGGTGTTGCGTTCCCATACAGCATGGAATCTAACGATTCCCGTGCGGCATGTAAACCGTGGGGCGTGGCTCAGTTTGTACCAGGCCGAATTTGTCGGCCGGTTTTAATCGGCCGCATGGCCGATCAATCCGCCAGACAAGATACGGTATTTTAGTCGATGCGCCCTGCCCCCCCACTTGCCATTGTCGGTATAGATGAATGTCAGCAAGTGCAATCCGTTCGGAGCGCCTGTATTGTCCCTGCGTGGTGCGCGGAACAGATAACCCGGCCTTGCGATTGGCATAATTACGGTAAACAATTAGTCATAATTATCAATAACTAGGAAAACAAACCTTTACCAGTATGTATCATTATTACCAGTATGTTCTGTGGGCCTTGTTGCCCCTGGTCGGTGTGTTGTCGTGTGCGCAACCACATATCCAGGCGTCAACGGGTCGCCAGGAGGTCCCGGTCCTGAACCCGGAGCATGCGGTCATGAGTGACGGCTATGTATTGCCAGTGGCTGTCTGGCCGGCGGCCGGTCCGCCGCAGGCCGTCGTGCTGGCACTGCACGGTTTCAATGATTACCGCATGGCCTTTGCCGATCCGGGCAAGCGGTTCGCGGCCAACGGCATCACCACCTACGCCTATGACCAGCGCGGTTTCGGCGATACACAGCAGCGCGGACTCTGGCCGGGTACCGAAACAATGCTGGAAGATGCCGGGAACATGATCGACCTCGTGTGCGCGGAACATCCCGGTGTACCGCTGTACCTGGTGGGCGACAGTATGGGGGGTGCGGTGACCCTTTCCCTGCTGGAGGACACTACGCCCGATTGTATCGACGGGGTCATCCTGATTGCCCCGGCGGTCTGGGGCTGGCAGACCATGCCGGTGTTGCAGCGTGCGGGCCTGCGATTGCTGGCGCATGTAGCCCCGGGGTACCGTCCCTCGGCAAAGGGACTGGATATCATGGCATCCGACAACATCGAAATGTTGCGCGCCCAGGGGCGTGACCCGCTGGTCATCAAGGAGACACGCATCGATACCCTGTACGGTCTGGTCGATTTGATGGAAACGGCGCTGCTGGCGAGCCGGCAGTTCCCGGTGCCGACCCTGATTCTTTATGGTGAAAAGGACGAGATTATCCCGCGTCGGCCTGCCTGCCGGATGATCGGGCAACTCCCCGACGCGCCTTTGGACACATGGCGGCTGGTGCTTTATCCGGATGGTTACCACATGCTGACGCGTGACCTGCAGGCCGACGTGGTGTTGCAGGACATGGCCGCGTGGTTGCATGAACCGCGCGCCGCCCTGCCCTCGGAATACGAAGTGACCCGGGACGGGCCGCGCGTGCAGGAGTTGTGCGCGGCGTATCACTAATCGGTTGTCTATCTGCTGGTTGTCCCGTTGTTCAATTTGATCTGGATCAAGAAAGCCGGATAAATGTGTTCGATATCCGGGTTATGGCTTGTCTGATACTAGGAGCAGAACCGGAGCATTGTCTATAATTGTATACACGTTAGCCGGCCAGATTGACAGGCGGGAAACGCTAATTGGTTTTTATAAACAAGAGGACAATGCAATGAAGAAAATCACGAAGCTTGTTGTTGCCGCCGCCATCGCCGGTGGTGCTGCCCTGGGCGCCAGCTCGGCGAGTGCCTGGTGGGGTGGTAATGATTACTATGGTGGTCCGTGGGGCTATGGTGGTCCGTGGGGCCATGGTGGTTATCCCGGGTACGGTGGCTATGGCGGTTATCCCGGTTACGGTGGCTGGGGCGGTCATCGCGGTTACGGCTACGGCGGATATCCCGGTTACGGTGGCTGGGGCGGTCATCGCGGTTACGGCTATGGTGGTTATCCCGGTTACGGT
>JAUVNM010000019.1 GCA_030599705.1 Gammaproteobacteria bacterium | reverse complement strand
CGCCACGGCCTACGGTGCGTACGCGTTTACGCCAAACCTGTTCGGCGAGGTATCGGCCTCGCAGATCTTCGGTGACTTCTCGGACAGCTACATGGGACTGGTCAGCCTGGTCGCACAGCCGTTTCCGCAGTGGCGCCTGTCGCCGTATTTCACCGTGGGTACGGGGCTGATCTATACCGACCCGAAAAGCACGCTGGTCGATGAAAGCGATGATGACCGCACCGACCAGGTGGGCAGCGCCGGTGCCGGAGTACGCCTGTATCTCACACGGCGTTTCATCCTGCGCGCGGAGTACCGCAGGATCACGATTTTTCAGGACAAGGACGACAACCAGGAGATAGACGCATGGCAAGCAGGCATTGGATTTTTCTTCTGAAGCCGGTCTGCGTACTGGCATTGTTTTCCCTGCTGCAGGGCTGCTCGCTGCTGCGCACGGAAGAACCCGTATTCAGCGAAACCAACCCGGTGATCGAACCCGAACTCGACCGGCGCACTGTCACCGAGGCCGACATCGACAGCGAGGATTTCGAGGTAGGCGCATTTGCCGGGGTGATGAGCGTCGAGGACTTCGGCACCAACTTCGTCTACGGTGCACGCGCGGCCTACCACGTCAGCGAGGACCTGTTCACGGAGGCGGCCATCGGGCGCACCAGGACCGACAAGACCAGCTTTGAAAAACTCAGCGGTGGCGCCAAAGTCGTTCCGGACGATAACCGCACCCTGACCTACTACAACATCTCGATTGGCTGGAACCTGTTGCCCGGCGAGGTGTTCATCGGCCGTGGTCATTCGTTCAACAGTGCACTCTACATCATCGGCGGGGTCGGCAATACCGACTTTGCTGACGACAATCATTTCACCATCAACTTCGGCGCCGGCTACCGCCTGCTGCTGAACGACTGGATGGCGATGCGCATCGATGTGCGTGACCACACCTACAAGTCCGATCTGCTCGGTGATAACGAGCGCAAGCACAACCTCGAGGCCCATGCCGGGCTGTCGGTGTTTTTCTGATGGAGGCAACCATGCAACAGTTTATCAAACAATGTATCGCCACCGTGCTCGCTGGCATCCTGCTGATAACACCGGTCACGGCCGGTGTCATGTCCGGAGAGGCGCCCGACTTCACCCTGAAGAGCCACTCCGGCCAGAACATCCGGCTCAGCGAGTACCGCGGCGAGGTGGTACTGATCAACTTCTGGGCCTCGTGGTGCGGCCCGTGCCGCCAGGAGATGCCACTGCTGGACGAACTGCATAACCAGTACAACGCGCTCGGTTTTACCGTGCTCGGTGTCAACGTCGAGCAGGATCCGTACCAGGCCCGCAAGCTGTTAAAAGACATGCCGGTCAGTTTCCCGGTGCTGTTCGATGACCGTAGCGTGGTCAGCAAGCAATACGACGTGATCGCCATGCCGAGTACGGTGCTGGTCGATCGCAACGGCAACATGCGCTACCTGCACAAGGGCTACAAGCCGGGCCTGGAAGAGGTGTACCTCGAGCAGGTGCGGGAGCTGATCCGCGAATGAACGGGAAATGCCTCATCAAGGCGCTGGCACTGCCGGCAGTCCTGCTGCTGACAGGCTGTGCGGACATCGAGCCGTGGGTGAAACCCTACGAGCGCGCGCACCTCGCCGATCCCATCATGCAGTTCGGCCGCAACCCGGTGTCGGATACCTACATCATCCACGTCTACCAGTCACGCGAAGGCGCACGCGGGGCGGAAGGCGAAAGTGGAGGGGGCTGTGGCTGTAACTGATCGAAAAACACACGGCCTGTACCTTGTCGGCGTACTGCTGGCCGGTCTCACGGGCACACTGGCCCACGCCGGCGTCCTCTCCGATGACCGCGCCGATGCCATGTACCACTCCTACAACGGCGGCGGTGTGGAGGTGGACGGCCCGTCCGTGCTGGTCCTGAAAAAACTGGGTGAAAGCGTCGCCCTCACCGGCAACTACTACGTCGACTCGGTCAGCAGCGCTTCCATAGACGTGGTCACGACCGCCAGCAAGTACAACGAGCAGCGCACCGAGGTGTCTGCCGGTATCGACTATTTGTCCGGCAACTCCATCATGAGCCTGTCCTATACCAACAGCGACGAGGATGACTACGAGGCCAACACCGCGAGCTTCGGCATCAGCATCGACATGTTCAGCAACATGACCACCGTCACGCTCGGCTATGCCTACAGCTGGGACACGGTGGAGAACAATACAGATTCCAGTTTTTCGCGCGACATCGACCGCCAGAACTACCGCTTCGGACTGACCCAGGTCATCACCAAAGACATGCTGATGGAATTCACCTTCGAGACCATCACTGACGAGGGCTTCCTCAATAATCCGTACCGCTCCGTGCGCTTTCTCGACCCGGGCAGCCCGGTCGGCTACAGCTTCCAGCCGGAGAAATATCCGCGGACGCGCACCAGCAACGCCGCATCGGTGCGCGCTCTCCATTACCTGCCATGGCGCGCCTCGGTGTTCGGCGAATACCGCTTCTTCGACGACACCTGGGACGTCCGCGCCCACAATATCGGAGTGGGCTATACCCACACGCTCCGGGACCGCTGGATACTGGAGGCCAAATACCGCTACTACACGCAGGACAAGGCCGAGTTCTACAGCGACTTGTTCTCGCGACCGGACGCCCAGAACTTCATGGGCCGCGACAAGGAACTCAGTGAATTTCACAGCCACACGGCCAGCATCGGGCTAAGCTATGATTTCATTCAGGACGGCTGGAGTGTTATAGACCGCGGCAGCATCAACCTGCTGTGGAAACACATCTGGTTCAACTACGATGACTTCCGCGACATCCGCGACACCAGTGCCGCACCCGGCAAGGAAGAACTCTACGACTTCGATGCAGATGTGCTGACGGCGTTCGTCTCGATCTGGTTTTGAGTAAACAGCGTCTACGACCCCACTGCCCAGGCACATCAATCCTGGCAACCGGCATAGCAGAAAACCCGATCCCGCTTACTGGCAAGAGTGCTCAGTTATTATTAATCTTTTTATATTCATAATGTTATGTCTTTTTTAAGGTCCATTCCGCCCTGAAAATATGGCGTTTCCTTGTCCTCATATTTAAAGATTACCAGCCTCAGTCCGATAAGGAATTCAATCGCTGTTTCGAGCGTATGTATCCCTGTATAAATTTAACTGGCCTGATTTATGTCCAGAAAAAAATCTGAACAAGTGCAGCTCACACCAGGCCCACAGACGGAAGCACCTCAATTGCAGGAGCTGTCCACGCCCGAGGGCAAAGGACTGCTGCGCGGGCAGTTTCGCCAGTACCAGACTAATTTACTCTACAAGCAGATCCAGACGGAATTGATGGTCAGTATGGTCCTGACGGCCTGTGTCTGCCTGGCCTTCTGGGATCTGGCGCCAGCCGGAGTATTACTGGGCTGGGCTACCATTGTGAACCTCATGGTTGGTATCCGGTCCCTGTTTGTCCACAACCATGTTGACAATTACGAGCATGATGAAACTGTTTCCTGGGGGGAATCTTATACCATAACGGTCTTGATTTCCGGATTCTGCTGGGGTTTGCTGAGCGCCATAACGTTGAAGTATGGTGGCGCCGGGATGGAACTGTTCACGTTGGTCATGCTGCTCTCTATCTCACTAACGGCCTATGTGTCCATGCAATCCTCACCGCAGGCAATTGCTGCGTTCGTGGTACCGGCAATGTTGCCGATGGCGGCCATATTAGTCGGGGAATTCAGCGCAATCTTCTCTTCACTGGGAATCATCGTGCTTATTAGCACAGGACTGATGATTACCTCATCACGCACCCTGCGTGATGTCCTGACCAAGTCATTCAGCCTCAGTACCCACAATACTGAACTTATCCAGAAACTCGTCATCGCAAGGGAGGCCGCTGAAAAGGCAAAGAAGTATGCAGAGGGTATCAATCACAAATTACAGAATGAGATCATGGTGCGTATGCAGGCCGAGAGGCAGATCGAGGCATCCAGGCAGGAGCTCAGCGCGATATTCAATAACATGCAGGATATCATCTACCAGATCGATGTGGATGGAACGATCATGTGGGTGACACCATCGGTAAACGACCTGCTCGGTTATACGCTGGAAGAATTCAAGGGGCGGAACATCGTGGAGTTCTATGCCGATAAAAATGATTATTACCGCTTCAAAGGGGATCTCCACGCACAAAGTGGAAAACTGCAGAATTTCACCAGTGAATGGGTGAGCAAGAACGGAGAGCGGGTCTGGATCTCGGAGAATTCCCACTACAAGTACAATCAGGACAGGGAAATAATTGGTATAGAGGGCTCGGCACGCAATATCACAGAGCTGAAAGAAACCCGGGATTCGCTGTTCGAAGAGAAAGAAAATGCCCAGGTAACGCTGGGTTCAATCGGCGATGGCGTGATCAGGGCAAACGCCGAAGGTTATATCGAGTACATGAATGCTGCCGCGGAGAAGGCGGTGGGTTGCAGTAGTGCAGAGAGCTTCGGCAAGCCACTGATGGAAGTGTTCAATATTGTCGATGAGAAGACATTCAGGACGCCGCCGGACCCGGTCAAGCTAACAATCCAGGAAGGCAAGGGTGTCATGCTGCCAGGCTATCTGCAGCTGATCCATCCCAACCATGACAACAACCTGTCGATCGAGGTGATCGCCTCCCCGATCCGCGACCTGGACGAAGATATTATCGGTGCGGTCGTGGTGTTTCACGATGTATCCGGACTGCGCAGCCTGAGCAAGATGACTTACCATGCAACGCATGATTCACTGACCGGCCTGATTAACCGGCGTGAATTCGAGCGGCGTGTCAACCAGGCAATGGAAAATGCGCGCAACCACGATGGCAACTACGTGTTGTGCTATCTGGACCTGGACAACTTCAAAGTGGTCAACGATACCGGTGGTCATATCGCCGGCGACGAGCTGTTAAAAATGCTCAAGCTGCGCTTCCAGTCGATGATGCGTGAAGCAGATGTACTGGGCCGTCTTGGTGGCGATGAATTCGGCATCCTGCTGGCGGGCTGTTCGGTGGACAGGGCGGTCGAGGTTGCCGAGGAAATTCGCGCCATGGCCGAGGATTTCCGGTTTGTATGGGATAACAAGGCATTCCGGATTGGCGTCAGTATCGGTGTTGTGAAGATCAGCGCCGACAGCGGCGCACTCTCTGATGTCCTGGTAGCGGCTGACTCAGCCTGCTACATGGCCAAGGAGAAAGGACGCAACCGTGTTCATGTGTATGAGGAAAATGACAAGGAGATGCTGGAGCGCCAGGGCCAGATGCAATGGATTCAGCAGATCCATGACGTGCTCGAGCAGAACCGCTTCCGGCTGTTCTTCCAGGTCACCGAGCACCTCAGAGGGCAGCCTGGCGAGAAAGGCAAGATCCATGGCGAGGTATTGCTGCGCATAATTGATGAAGACATGAAACTTATCGGGCCGGGATCGTTCATCCCGTCGGCGGAGCGTTATAATCTGATGCCGATGATCGACCGTTGGGTCATCGAGAATACCCTGAAGCTGCTGTCCGGCAACCTGGAAACAGTGATCAACATCATGGACAGGTGCTGCATAAATCTTTCAGGCCAGTCACTGTCTGACGAACGCTTCACGAAGTTCCTCATTGAGCAGATCCATGATACCCGTGTACCGCCCGAACTGCTGTGCTTCGAGATCACCGAAACCGCTGTTATTGCCAACCTGAATACAGCCACAAGCCTGATATCCTCGTTGCGTGACATGGGTTGCCAATTTGCGCTGGATGACTTCGGCGTCGGCCTGAGCTCGTTCGGCTATCTCAGGAACCTGCAAATCGACTACCTCAAGATAGATGGGTCGTTTGTGAAGAATATAGCGAACAACAAGATAGACTATGAAATGGTCCGGGCCATCAATCAGATTGGCCACACCATGAATATCAAGACCATTGCCGAGTTTGTCGAAGATGAAGCTATCTTGCAGGCAGTCCGCGAGCTGGGTGTGGATTACGCACAGGGATACGTCATCGCCAAACCGGTGCCGATGGAAATCGCGCTCTTCAGTGACAGCAGCGCCGTTTCCCCGGGCGCTGCAATGTCCACAGACCTGCCAGTCAGTATCAAGGACACGGGCTCATAACATGGACAGATCAGGCGAATAAGGTGTCAGAGCACAATTACTGCTTATATTAGGAAGAAATGTGCTCTGACACCATTTGTTCTATCCATTTATCAGCAGCAGATTTCCCACCCGATCAACCCGACAGCTCCAGCCCGCTGGTAACCAGGTTGTCGCAACCGTCTCGGTAATAATTGCCGGCCCGGTAATTTCCTGGCCCTGCATCAGATTTTCCCGACGCCATACGGGTACCTTGTCGCCATGCCCGCTGATACCTGCATAACCCGGTTCGGGTCTTTCCGCCGGCTGACGCCCCGCTTCGGGCAAGGTGATCTCCGCTGGACGACTCTGCAGGTTGCAACGGATGTTAACGAGTTCGACCGGCGTGTTCAGGCGGTGTCCGTAGCGCTGTTCATGCTCTTGATGAAAGGCCTGCGCGGTGTTTGCAATGTCCTGCCATGGCAGGGTCAGGGTACAGGACTGGCCATGGTAGCGCAGGTCGAGACTGTAGACAGTTTCAATGTCCTGCTCCCGGATGCCTTCAGCGATCAGTTCCCCGCGGCCCTTGTCTGCCAGCACCCGTAATTCCTTTTCAAGCATGCCTGTGTCAAAACCGGTGAGTTCCCCGGTCAGGGTGTGTGATAACTGCCGTGCACGCGGAGCGGCAAGCATACCGAGCGCAGACAACACCCCGGCATGCACGGGGACCAGCGCGCGCGTCATGCCGAGCGCCTCGGCCAATGCACACACGTGCAGGCCGCCGGCGCCACCGAAGGACACCAGCACGTGTGCGCGCGGGTCGGCGCCGCGCTGTACCGAGATAACACGCAGGGCCTGCGCCATGTGTTCGTTGGCAATGTCGATAATGCCGCGTGCGGCCTCCTCAATACTGATGTCCAGTTGTGTGGCGATGGTTGCGACGGCGCGTTCCGCCGCCGCGGCATCCAGTGTCATGGCGCCGCCGAGAAATGCGTCCGGGCGCAGCCGTCCCAGCACAAGGTTGGCATCGGTAACCGTGGGCCGTTCCCCGCTCTGCCCGTAACACGCCGGGCCCGGTAGCGCACCGGCCGATTCCGGTCCCACCTGCAGCAGTCCACCACTGTCGATACTCGCAATGGAGCCGCCCCCTGCCCCGATGGTGTGCATATCCACCATCGGCACCGCGACCGGCCACGGGCCGATGCGTCCCTCGGAGGTCAGCTTGATGTCGCCTTCAATCAGCGCGACATCGGTCGAAGTGCCACCCATATCGAAACTCAGCAACTGTCGGATGCCGGCCTGCTGGCCGATAAAGCGTGCACCCATGAGGCCGCCGGCCGGGCCGGACAGCAGCAGGTGTACCGCCTTCTCGCCGGCGTGTTCCGCGGCCACGGTGCCGCCCGCACTTTGCATGACGCTCACCGGCGCCGGCTGCAACTGCTCGCCCAGGCGCTGCAGGTAACCGGCCACGCACGGACCGATCCAGGCATTCAGCCAGGTGGCAATGCCGCGCTCGTATTCCTTGTATTCCGGCAGTACGGCCGAGGACCGCGAGATGAACAGGTCCGGGAACGCGGCTTCCAGCCAGGTTTCAATGGTGCGTTCATCGCTGTCATCGAGGAACGAGAACAGCAGGTTAATGGCGACGGCTTCCGGCTTGAGATTGTCAATCTGTTGCAACAGATGTGTCTTGTCAGCCTCACCAGGTTCAGCGAGGCGGCTGCCGTCGGCGCCGATGCGGGCACCGACCTCGAGGCACAGCTCCCGCGGCACGGGTGGCGGCTGCGGCTGCGGCTGCAGGTTGTAGAGCTCGCGGCGCGCCTGGCGGCCGATAGTCAGTACATCACCAAGCCCCTGGTTGGCAATGTAGACCGTGCGCACGCCCTTGCGCTCCAGCACCGCGTTGGTCGCCACGGTCGAACCATGCACCACCTGCAGCTTGCCGGTGGTCAGGCCGAGATCGCGAATGCCCTGCAGGATGGCCTGCTCGGGAGCCTGCGGGGTAGACAACACCTTGTGCACGCGCAGCGCCTGGCCATCGAACAGCACAAAATCGGTAAAGGTGCCGCCGGTGTCAACGCCGAGGAGCAGGGTCGGGGGTTCGGATTTATTGGTCATTCCGGCCGAAGCGTAGCGGACAGCCGGAAGGGGACGCAAGGTGCTGGGAGGAGGGACTGCTATAGGTAGTATTGCAGGAGCTGCCTTGGCAGCGAATTGTTCGCGGGCATGCCCCAGGGCAGCCTTCTGGCCCAGGCCACCCTCTCGCAAGCTCACCTTGTCGGCGCAAGCGCCTCACCTTCAGCCCGCTCCTACAGATAGAGATACCAACTGCCCCTTAACATGGCGGCAATTCGGTTTATAATGCGCGCCCATATATCAGATTTAACCACCGGAATCCATTATCCATGCAGAAGGAAGTGCTGGTCCACGTCGAACACCTGACCCGTTACTACGGGCAGACCTGTGCGGTAAATGACGTCAGTTTCGAGCTCGCCAAGGGCGAGGTGCTGGGCTTTCTCGGCCCCAACGGCGCCGGCAAGTCCTCCACCATGCAGGTAATCACCGGCAACCTCGCGCCGAGCGCCGGCAGTGTCACTATCAGCGGCATCGACCTGCTGGACAACCCGAAACGCGCCAAGCACGAGATCGGCTACCTGCCGGAGCAGCCGCCGGTGTACCGCGAACTCACCGTGGACGAATACCTGCAATACTGCGCAAAACTGAACCGTATTGCCCGCGGTCATATCGGCAAAGCCATCGACACCGCCCGGGAACGCTGCGGCCTCGGCGATGTGCGCCGCCGCCTGATCGGCAACCTCTCCAAGGGCTACCAGCAGCGCGTCGGTATCGCGCAGGCGATCCTGCATACGCCCGCGGTGGTGGTACTCGATGAACCGACGGTTGGCCTCGACCCCATCCAGATCCGCGAGATCCGTGCCCTGATCCGCGAGCTCGGCGAGGAACACGGTATTATCCTGTCCACCCACATTCTGCCCGAGGTACAGGCCACCTGCACCCGGGTGCAGATCATCAACGCAGGGCAACTGGTGTTTGCCGACAGCATCGCCGGGCTCGAGCAACGCCTGAACACCACCAGCCTGATCGCCGGTTTCCATGCCGCGCCGGATACCGGCACACTGCAGCAGGTCCCCGGTGTCACGCAGGTGGACACGCTGCCCGACGGGCGCATGCGCCTGAATTACGCGGACACCGACCCGTCAGAGGCACTGATCGCGCAGGCAGTTACCAATGGCTGGCGCCTGTATGAGCTCGCCCCCGAACGCCGCACGCTGGACCAAATCTTTATCGAACTGACCTGTTCCGATGAACCGGGCAGTAACACAGAGGCTGCCGCCTGATGATATTCACCATCGCCGGGCGCGAACTGCGCAGTCTGTTTCTGTCGCCGCTGGCCTGGTCGATCCTCGCCGTGGTGCAGTTCATTATCGCCTACCTGTTTCTGGCGCAAATCGACGGCTATCTGATGCTGCAGCCGCAGCTCGCGACCATCGAGGGCGCACCCGGGGTGACGGATATCATTGTCGCACCGCTGCTTGCCGATGCCGGCATCGTGCTGCTGCTGATTACCCCGCTGATTACCATGCGGCTGCTCAGTGAGGAACGCCGCAACCGCACTCTGAGCCTGTTGTTCTCGGCTCCGGTGTCGATGACCGAAATCATTCTCGGCAAGTACCTCGGGGTACTGGCGTTCTTTGGTGTACTGATCGCCCTGCTGGCACTGATGCCGCTGTCGCTGCTGGCCGGCACCGCGCTCGACCTCGGCAAATTCGCCGCCGGGCTGGCGGGACTGGGGCTGCTGGTGGCTGCGTTCGCTGCCATCGGCCTGTTCATGTCGTCGCTGACGGAGCAACCCACAGTCGCGGCCATCAGCACCTTCGGCCTGCTGTTGCTGTTGTGGATCATTGACTGGACCGGTGTCAATGCAGACCAGACCAGCGGCCTGTTTGCCTGGCTGTCACTGTTGCGCCACTACGAGGCCCTGCTGAAGGGTCTGGTCAACAGTACTGACGTCTTGTATTACCTGCTCATCAGCGTCCTGTTTCTCGGGCTCAGCATTCGCCGCCTCGACGCGGACCGGCTGCAGCACTAATGGAAATCACCCGCCGCTCCCGCCTCATCTTGCGCCTGCAATCCTGGGTGTTTGCCGTGTTGTTTATCGGCATTATCGGGCTGCTTGGCTGGCTCAGCACACAGTATGTCTATCAGTCCGACTGGACCAGCGGCAGCCGCAACACGGTCACTGACGATACCCGCGAACTGCTGGCTGATCTGACGGACAGCGTTGCCCTGACCGCCTTCGCCCGCGAGGACGATCTGCTGCGCAAGCAGATCCAGGCGCAGGTGTCGCACTACCAGCGCTTCAAGCCGGACATCACGCTGGAGTTCGTCAACCCGGACACCGCGCCGGAACGTGTGCGCGTGCAGAACATCACTATCAATGGCGAGCTGGTGATCAGCTACCAGGGACGCAGTGAAAATATCCAGCGTCTCAACGAGCAACAGCTGACGAATGCCCTGCTGCGGCTGTCGCGCCAGGACGATCGCTGGATCGTGTTTCTGACCGGGCACGGCGAACGCAACCCGCACGGCGAGGCAAACCATGACCTCGGCCAGTTTGGCAAGGAACTGGAACGCAAGGGCCTCAAGGTGCAGCGCATCAACCTCGCCGAGAACCCCATACCGGAGAACACCAACCTGCTGGTCATTGCCGGACCGCGCGTTACCCTGCTGCCGGGTGAAGTCGAGCAGTTGCGTAATTACGTCGAACACGGCGGCAACCTGCTGTGGCTGGCGGAACCCGGCAAACCGGCCGGCCTGGAACGACTGGCCGAGCAGCTCGGTGTGACCTTTCTGCCGGGCATGGTCGTGGATGCCAACACGCAGATGTTCGGTATCGAAAACCCGTCGTTTGTCGTGCTGACTGCCTACCCGAACCACGAGGTAACAAGCGACCTTGGCATGGTCACGGTATTCCCGGAAGTCGCCGCCCTGGAAACCAGCCCGGCCGATGCGTGGGAGTTCACTCCGCTGCTCACCACCGCACCGCGCTCGTGGACCGAGATCAATACACTGGGAGGCAATGTCCAGTTCGATGCAGACAGCGACGAACGCGCCGGGCCGCTGGATATCGGTGTGGTCATCACCAGTACCGCGGCGGCTGATGACGAACAGGAAGAAGCCCCGCGCGCGCAGCGTATTGTCGTCATCGGCGACGGTGATTTCCTGTCCAACACCTATCTCGGCAACGGCGGCAACCTCGACCTCGGTCTGAACCTGGTGCACTGGCTGAGCCACGATGACGCGTTCATCAATATCCAGGTCAGGACCGCACCGGATACCACCCTGGAACTCGGGCGTACGGCGCAGATTGTGATCGGTCTCGGCTCGCTCATCGGCCTGCCGGCGCTGTTGCTGATTATCGGCCTGGTCATCTGGCTGCGCCGACGGCGGCGCTGATGTCGACACGCATACTGCTCAACCTCGGCCTTGCCGCGCTGGCGCTGGTACTTGTGCTGGTGGTGATTTACCGGCCCGGACTGGAACCCGAGACCGCCCCGCAGGCGATTGTCGCGGGGTTCACCCCCGGCGAGGTTGTCAGTATCTCGGTGACCCGCGAGCACCTTGAACAGCTGACGTTTACCAAACAGGCGGAGCGCTGGTACCTGTTTACCGGCGAACATGAACTGCCAGCCGCGGAATTCCAGGTCAATGCCCTGCTGCGCCTGCTGCAGACATCTGCTGACACCCACTATCCCGCCGCCACACTGGATCGGGCCCAGCTCGGTCTCGAACCTCCGCAGGCCACCGTGACCTTCAACGACAGGGAGGTTCGTATCGGTGCAACCGAGGCACTCTATAAGCGGCGTTACGTTCAGGTCGATGACACCGTCTACCTGATTTCCGACCAGTACCAGCACTTGATAAATGCGGAACCGTATAATTTTGTTGCACGCAAACTGCTGGCGGAGCGCGGCGCCATCACCCGCCTGGAGCTACCGGGACTGACACTCAGCCAGTCGGAAGACGCGCACTGGCAGCTGGATCCCGCCGATGACAGCACCAGCGCCGATGCACTGCAACAGCTCATCGACAACTGGCAGAATGCCAGATCCCTGTATATCAGCGGTTACGACGGAGCCGCCGCCGCCGAACAGATCGCAATTTACACAACGGGACAGCCGGAGCCGCTGGTGTTACAGGTGGTTTCGCATGCACCCGACCTCGTCCTCGCACGCCCGGACCGGGGCATCAAGTACCACTTCGCGGCCAGACTCAAGGACAGCTTGTTTGCATTGCCGAAGGCTGAAGGGGACACGGAAAGTATTGAGTGAATTGTAGTAGTTTAGACGGCTCTTCCCCTGATTGAGTGGGTAAGTTACCGTTGTAGGGCCGAATTCATTCGGCCCCATTGGAGACAAGGAGGTCACCATGTCCTACGACGCATTACGCAGGGGGCGTCATTCCCTGCATCATCAAGTCTATTGCATCACCAT
>JAUVNM010000321.1 GCA_030599705.1 Gammaproteobacteria bacterium | reverse complement strand
GAAAAGGCCGGCGCCTGGTACAGTTATAACGGCGACCGGATCGGGCAGGGCAAGGAAAACGTGCGCCAGTTCCTGAAAGACAACCCGGACATCGCCGCGGAGATCGAGGGCAAGGTCAGGGCCGAGTTGCTGCCGTCCACGGCGTCGCCCGGTGCGCAGACCGAACAGCCGGAGGAAGCCGCCGCTGAGGCCTGAACCGGGTGACGATCCGGTCCTGGTGCGTAACTCCGCACTCGACCTGCTGGCACGCCGGGAACACAGTGAGCAGGAACTGTCACGCAAACTGGCGGCAAGAAAATTTGACCCGCAACTGATCGAATCCACGATTACCGAACTGATCGACGAGGGCTTGCTGGATAACGCCCGCTTTGCAGAATCCTTTGTCCATTCCCGCTACCAGCGCGGCCAGGGCCCGCACAAGATTCGCTCGGAGTTGCGCGGGCGGGGGATCGATGACGATCTGGTAGCCGCCTGTCTCGAAGACGGCGAACTGCACTGGTCCGAGCTTGCGCAACAGGTTCGCGAAAAACGATTCGGCCCTGCGCAGCCAACCAACTTCAAGGAGCGCACCCGGCAGATGCGGTTCCTGCAACAACGCGGATTTACCAGCGACCAGATTAACGGGGTGTTCCGGGAGTAGGACCCGCGCCCCGCGGGGAAGGAATTATTCCCGGCCGGGGCCGGTCCTACTGCTCGTTGTGCTGTCCACGCTTCTTGTAAGACCCGCGCCCCGCGGGGTACGGTATTCCTGTAATGTTTGCGTTTCAAAAGTGTTCCAATCCGGTGCAAAACCCTGAATAATATCAACCTGATATCGTTCACCGGCTGAATTGACCGTTCCCATGACCAGTAGTGCAGAGCTTCGCCAGGCGTTCCTCGATTATTTCGGGAAGCAGGACCACGAGATCGTGGCCTCGAGTTCGCTCGTCCCCGTCAACGATCCCACGCTGCTGTTCGTCAATGCCGGCATGGTGCCGTTCAAGGAGGTGTTTCTCGGGCAGGAACAGCGCAGCTACGTGCGGGCGACCTCCAGCCAGCGCTGCGTGCGCGCCGGCGGCAAGCACAATGACCTGGAGAACGTCGGCTACACCACACGCCACCACACCTTTTTTGAAATGCTGGGTAATTTCAGCTTCGGTGATTATTTCAAGTGCGAGGCCATTGCCTATGCCTGGGAGTTTCTCACCGGCGTGCTGGAAATCCCGGCCACGAAGCTGTGGGTGACGGTGTTCGAGGATGACGAAGAAGCCGCCGGGATCTGGTTGAATGAAATCAAGGTTGCACCGGAGCGGTTCGCACGTATCGGTGCAAAAGACAATTTCTGGTCCATGGGTGAGACCGGCCCCTGCGGCCCCTGTACCGAGATCTTCTACGACCACGGGCCCGACATTCCGGGCGGGCCGCCGGGCACCCCGGAAGAGGACGGTGACCGCTACGTGGAAATCTGGAACCTGGTGTTCATGCAGTATGACCGGGACCCGGACGGCAACCTGAACCCGCTGCCACGGCCCTCGGTCGACACCGGCATGGGCCTGGAACGGCTGGCTGCCGTGATGCAGGGCGTGCACAGCAACTACGACATTGACCTGTTCAGGAACCTGATAACACAGGCCGCCGAGGTCACCGGGACCGCTGACCTCAAGAACAATTCCCTCAAGGTCATTGCCGACCATATCCGTTCCTGTGCCTTTCTCGTGGTGGATGGCGTGGTGCCGTCGAACGAGGGCCGCGGCTACGTCCTGCGACGCATCATTCGGCGCGCCATCCGCCATGGCTATCAGCTCGGTGTCAAGCAACCGTTCTTCAGCACGCTGGTCGGTCCGCTGTGTGACGAGATGGGTACTGCCTACCCGGAACTGGAAGCCGGACGCACGCATGTAGAACGCATCCTGCTGGGCGAGGAGCAGCGCTTTGCGGAAACCCTGGAGCAGGGGATGCGCATCCTTGAAGACTGCCTGTCCGCGCTGGAGGAAAACACCATTCCCGGCGCCACGGTGTTCAAGCTGTACGATACCTACGGTTTCCCGGTCG
Organism: Gammaproteobacteria bacterium; assembly: GCA_030599705.1. Classification (GTDB taxonomy): domain Bacteria; phylum Pseudomonadota; class Gammaproteobacteria; order UBA9214; family UBA9214; genus SZUA-186. Next base: position 856 of record JAUVNM010000321.1, on the reverse strand, counting down.
ACCTGACGGCCGACTTTGCCCGCGAGCGCGGGCTGGCGGTAGATACCCGGGGCTTTGAGCGCGAGATGGATGCGCAACGCAGCCGCGCGCGTGCGGCCAGCCAGTTCGAAGCGGATTATTCGGGGGGGCTGGCCGTTGCAGGAGTTACCGGTTTTACCGGTTATGAACAGCTCGAGGATACGGCGACGGTGACGGCCCTGTTCCGCGAGGGCGCCCCGGTCGAGCGGCTGGATGAGGGAGAGTCAGGCGTGGTGGTACTGGACCACACCCCGTTTTATGCCGAGTCCGGCGGTCAGGTCGGTGACCGGGGGGTGCTGGAATCACCCGGGGGCCGCTTTATTGTTACCGACACGCAAAAACAGGGTGGTGCGACGTTTGTCCATATTGGCAATGTCGAGCAGGGGAGTCTGTGCGTTGGTGACCACGTCGAGGCGCGGGTGGATGCGCCGCGCCGCCAGGCAACGATACTCAATCATTCCGGGACCCACCTGCTGCATGCCGCCTTGCGTACGGTCCTCGGCGATCATGTGCAGCAGAAGGGCTCGCTGGTTGATCCCGACCGGTTGCGCTTTGACTTTGCGCATTATGAACCGGTTTCACAGGAACAGCTGGAAGCCATCGAGGCCCTGGTAAACCGGCAGATTCGCGCCAATGCGGATGCCGAGACCCGCGTGATGTCCATGGACGCTGCGCTGGAAGCCAGGGCCATGGCGCTGTTCGGCGAGAAGTACGGAGACGAGGTGCGCGTGCTGTCGCTCGGGGATTTTTCGGTCGAGTTGTGTGGCGGGACACATGTCGCGCATGCCGGCGATATCGGCATGTTGAAAATCACCTCGGAGACCGGCATCGCGGCCGG
>JAUVNM010000116.1 GCA_030599705.1 Gammaproteobacteria bacterium | reverse complement strand
CGGCTGTATCACTCAAACCTGCCTGTTGTGTATCCAATGGTTGGGCTGATACACGATCGGGTAGGACCCGCGCCCCGCGGGGAATGGCATTCCCGGCCGGGGGCCGGTCCTACTGACGGACCTGCAATGCAGTCAAGGCTTTCACCTAATTGCCGGATTCCAGGTTATCCAGGTAACGCTCGGCATCGAGCGCCGCCATGCAACCGGTCCCGGCAGAAGTCACGGCCTGGCGATAGATGTGGTCGGACACGTCACCGGCGGCAAACACGCCCTCGACACTGGTCGCCGTGGTATTGCCGGTGTTGCCGCAGGTGGTGTTGATATAGCCGTTCTCCATCTCGAGCTGGCCATCAAAAATTTGCGTATTCGGCTTGTGGCCGATCGCGATGAACACACCCTGCAGATCGATATCAGTGGCACTGTCATCTTTGACATTCCTGATGCGCATGCCAGTCACACCACTGTCGTCACCCAGGACTTCATCGAGCGCGTGGTCCCACTGGATGGTAACCACACCTTCCTCGGCCTTCTTGAACAGCCGGTCCTGCAGGATTTTCTCGGCGCGCAGGGCATCGCGGCGATGCACGAGGGTGACATGCGCGGCAATGTTCGCAAGGTACAGCGCCTCTTCAACCGCCGTGTTGCCGCCACCGATGACGGCCACGGCCTGGTCCTTGAAGAAGAACCCGTCACAGGTCGCGCAGGCCGAGACCCCGCGGCCCTTGAAGGCCTCTTCCGAATCCAGCCCCAGGTACATCGCGGAGGCACCGGTCGCGATGATCAGGGCATCACAGGTATAGACGCCGGAATCGCCCTCGAGTCGGAATGGCCGCTGCTTCAGGTCAGTCGTATGAATGTGGTCGAAAATGATTTCCGTATTAAAGCGCTCGGCATGCACACGCATGTCATCCATCAGCGGGGGGCCCTGCAAGTCAGCCGCACCGCCCGGCCAGTTTTCCACTTCCGTGGTCGTCATCAACTGGCCACCCTGTTCCAGCCCGGTAATCAGTACGGGGTCCAGATTGGCGCGTGCCGCATAAATCGCCGCCGTGTATCCCGCGGGACCGGAACCCAGGATCAGGAGCCGGCAGTGCTTCGTTTCACTCATGTATAATCACTCCGCTGTATTTTTTCACTTGCAGGCCACGGGGCTGATTATTCCGTGGACGCAGTATGGTACGTAACTTACAGGAGTGGGTAAAGCAAGCATGCGAATAGGGATTCCAGGCGAAGTAAAGCCGCTGGAAGGGCGCATTGCGCTGCTGCCCGACGCCTGCCGGCACCTCATTGATGCCGGACACAGCATCATGGTAGAGCAGGGCGCCGGTGTATTGTCAGGTTATTCCGACACCCTGTACCAGGAGGCCGGCGCACGTATTGCCGCGACCCATGCCGGAGTATTCACGGAATCCGAGTTGATCGTCAAGGTCAAGGAACCCCAACCGGAAGAACTCGAACTGCTGCAACCGGAGCACTGCCTGTTCTCGTTCCTGCACCTTGCGGCGGAACCGGCACTGGCTGAAAGGCTCCAGGCCATCGGGCTGACGGCCGTCGGTTTCGAGACGGTTGAAGAAGACAACGGCAATCTCCCGATCCTTGCACCGATGAGCGACATTGCCGGCCGCATCGCCGTCCAGGTCGCAACCACGCTGTTACACAGCCCGCATGGGGGCAAGGGACAGTTACTCGGCGGTATCCCCGCTGCTGACCGCGGCAATGTTGTCATCATCGGGGCTGGCAATGCCGGCGGTAATGCCGCATTACTGGCCGCCGCCAGTGGTGCGCAAGTCACCGTGTTCGCCCGCAACCGGCAACGGCTTGCCGCGATGCGTGCGCTCGGCAATAACGTGACTGCGCTGTACCCCTACAAGGCCGCGCTGGAGAAAGCCGTCGCATCCGCAGACATCGTAATCGGGGCGGTACTCAAGACCGGATACCAGGCCCCGCACATCGTCAACCGCGAGATGGTCCGACAAATGGAGCCGGGCAGTGTGATCGTGGATATCTCGGTCGACCAGGGCGGCTGCATCGAGACCACCCGGCCAACCACCTGGGACAACCCGACCTATATAGAAGAAGGCGTGGTGCACTTCACCGTCACCAATATGCCCGGCGCCGTCCCGCGGAGCGCCTCGCAGGCCTTGTCCGCGGTACTGACACCCTATGTCCAGGCCATCGCGGGACCGGACTGGAAAGCGCTTAAGCCCTTGAGCCGGGGCATCAATATCGAGGCCGGGACAGTCCGGCATCCGGCCCTTAAAGAAACGTTTGCTTGAGCAAGAAATTTTAATTAGATTAGCGGATTGTCGCAGATAGCTGATAAAGAGGATTATTTTGGCACAGGCACGGCGTAAAAAGAGCAACCCCGGGAAACTCACCCACCAGGTCACCCGCGGGCTGCGTGAAGGCGCGCTGCTGGTTCTCGGTGCACTGGCCACCTACCTGCTGATCTCACTCGCCAGCTATCACCCGGCCGACCCGGGCTGGTCCCACAGCAGTACCGTGACAGACATACACAATGCCGGTGGCGTCGTGGGTGCCTGGCTCGCGGATATCCTGCTGTACCTGTTCGGCTACCTAGCCTACCTGTTGCCCGTCATGGTTGCCTACAGTGGCTGGCTGGTATACAGGGGCCGCACCCCCACGGGTGGTATCGATCTGCACATCCTGTCAATCCGCTGGTCCGGTTTTCTGCTCACGGTTGGTACCGGCTGCGGGCTGGTGACACTCGAGTCCGGTGCCGTTGCGGGCACACTGCCTGCCGGTGCCGGTGGCGTACTTGGCAGTGTCATCGGTCTCGGGCTGGTAAACCTGTTCAGCCAGGTCGGTGCGACCCTGTTCCTGCTGGCCCTGTTCCTGACTGGCGTTACCCTGTTCACCGGCCTGTCCTGGTTCATGGTGATGGACTTTACCGGCAAGCAGACGCTGGTAATCGCTGACTATGTATACGCCCGCATGCAGGAACTGCCGGACTATCTGGCCAGCCGGCGCGCCCGGAATGAGCGCGAGGTCGCGATCAAGGCCAGCCAGCAAAAGGCCATCAAGAGAAAACCGCCACGCATCGAACCGGTCATCAGGAAGGTACAACAGAGCGAACGCGTGGATCGCGAGCGCCAGGCTCCGTTGTTCGATCCACCTCCGAACACGGAACTGCCACATCTGTCACTGCTGGATGAGCCACGACCGTCCGAAGAGGGTTACTCGACCTCCGCACTGGAAGCAATGTCACGGCTGGTGGAGTTGAAACTGCAGGACTTCAATATCGAGGTCGCGGTGGTCGCCGTGCATCCCGGGCCGGTGATCACCCGCTTCGAACTGGATCTCGGGATCGGCGTGAAGGTCAGCCAGGTCACCAACCTGGCCAAGGATATTGCCCGCGCACTGTCGGCAATCAGCGTGCGCGTCGTCGAAGTCATCCCCGGTAAATCCGTTATCGGCCTGGAGATCCCGAATGAACACCGCCAGATTATCAGTCTCAGCGAAATCCTGAGCTCAACCGAGTACGACAGTTCCAGTTCACCGCTGACGCTGGCGCTCGGCAAGGATATCAGCGGGCAACCGACTGTGGTGGATCTCGCCAGGATGCCCCACCTGCTGGTAGCCGGCACCACCGGTTCCGGCAAATCGGTCGCCATCAATGCCATGATCCTGAGCCTGTTGTACAAGACGCTGCCGAAAGACGTCCGGCTCATCATGATCGATCCAAAGATGCTCGAACTGTCAGTCTACGAGGGGATTCCCCACCTGCTGACACCCGTGGTCACCGACATGAAAGAGGCGGCCAATGCACTGCGCTGGTGTGTAGGCGAAATGGAGCGCCGCTACCGGCTGATGGCGGCACTCGGGGTGCGCAACATTGCCAACTACAACCGCAAGGTGAAGGAGGCCGAGGACAACGGCAACCCGATTCCCGACCCGCTGTTCCGGCCCGAGGATGTCATGGATGGCACAGAGCCACCCATGCTGCAGCTATTGCCGTACATCGTCATCATCATCGACGAACTCGCCGACATGATGATGGTGGTCGGCAAAAAGGTCGAGGAACTCATCGCCCGGCTGGCACAGAAGGCACGCGCTGCCGGTGTGCACCTGATACTCGCCACCCAGCGCCCCTCCGTGGATGTCATCACCGGCCTGATCAAGGCCAACATCCCGACGCGCATCGCCTTCCAGGTGTCATCGAAAGTGGACTCGCGCACTATTCTCGACCAGATGGGGGCCGAGCAGCTGCTGGGTCATGGCGACATGCTCTACATGGCACCGGGTACCTCGGTCCCGGTGCGTGTGCATGGCGCCTTTGTCACCGACCAGGAAGTCCACAGGGTCGCCGGCCACCTCAAGGGCAAGTCCGAGCCGGACTACATGACGGAAATCCTCGAGGTCTCATCCGAGCCGGTACCGGGCCTGAAACCGGAAGCCGGCGTCGGCGATGAGGATACTGAGGCCGATCCGCTCTATGATCAGGCGGTTGCCATTGTGACCGAAACGCGCCGTGCTTCCATCTCGGGGGTACAGCGCCGTCTCAAGATCGGCTACAACCGTGCCGCGCGCATGATCGAACAGATGGAGAACACCGGGATCGTCGGCCCGCCACAGACCAACGGCAGCCGCGAAGTGCTGGCCGGCCCGCCACCGGAAGCCTGATGGCTGTCCTGCACCGCATGGCGCTGCTGGCTGCGCTGCTGGTCTTCCCCGGCGCCGGCAGCCATGCCGCTACGCCCGATACGCTGGACACGGTGCGCGATTTTTTTGCCCATATCGAATCACTGCAGGCGGATTTCCACCAGAGTGTCATCGACAGCAGCGGCCAGCAACTACAGGAGTCCAACGGCAAGGTCTGGATACTGCGGCCGGGAAGGTTTCGCTGGGATTACCTGACCCCCTACCGGCAGCAGATCGTCGCCGACGGTGAACGCCTGTGGTCCTACGACGAGGACCTCGCCCAGGTAACGGTGCAGGCCATGGACACGGTGCTCGGAGCCACCCCGGCCATGCTGCTGAGCGGTGGCGAGCCGATTGACAAGGTATTCCGGCTGGAAGCACGGCCGGCGTCCGGCAATACCCTGCACGCCGTGCTGACTCCACGTGCGGATGACAGCAGTATCACGGCCATTCATGTCTACTTCGAAAAGGACCGGCTCACGCGTATCGAGGCCATAGACGGCTTCGGCAACCACACCACATTCGCATTCACCAACCTGGTACGTAATGCGGGCCTGGATGCAGCGCGCTTCCGGTTTGTTCCCCCGGAGGGTGCCGACATTATCGGCGACACCCGCTGACAGCAACGCGCCGTTCCCCGCCACACCATGCCGATCAACGCAGAGTCCTGGCGTCCCCTGGCTGACCGGATGCGACCGCAGTCCCTGGACAACTTCACCGGACAGGCACACATTCTCGGGACAGGAAAACCCCTGCGACGGGCCATCGAGGAGGGCAGCCTGCACTCCATGGTGCTGTGGGGGCCGCCCGGCACCGGCAAGACCACGCTGGCAAAACTGTTTGCCGAACAAACCCGCGCTGAATTCCTTACCCTGTCGGCCGTGCTTGCCGGGGTGAAGGACATCCGCGCGGCCGTGGCCACGGCGCAGCGCATTCGCGCTATGGAAGACCGCCTGACCATCCTGTTCGTGGACGAGGCGCACCGCTTCAACAAGGCCCAGCAGGATGCCTTCCTGCCGTACGTGGAAGACGGCACCCTGGTCTTTATCGGCGCCACCACGGAAAACCCGTCATTCGAACTCAACAGCGCCTTGCTCTCACGGGTGCGCACCTACGTACTCAAGCGGCTCGACGCGGCTGCGCTACGGGCCATCATCGACCTGGCCCTGGAAGATGCTGAACACGGGCTGGGAAGTCTTCATCTCGAACTTGCAGAAGAGCTGCGTGACCGGCTGGCGGAAGCTGCTGACGGCGATGCCCGGCGCGCCCTCAATCTGCTGGAAATGTCCTCGGACCTGGCCGAAACCGCCGATGACCAGGCAGTTATCACGGAAGCCGTCATTGCGGAAGTCATCACTGGCGGCACGCGGCGCTTCGACAAGGGCGGGGACGTATTCTATGACCAGATTTCCGCCCTGCACAAATCGGTGCGTGGCTCAAACCCCGATGCCGCACTCTACTGGCTGGTGCGCATGCTCGATGGCGGCTGTGATCCGCTCTACATTGCCCGCCGCGTGGT
>JAUVNM010000012.1 GCA_030599705.1 Gammaproteobacteria bacterium | reverse complement strand
GAGACATTACGAAGTCGTGTTTCTGGTCCACCCTGACCAGAGTGAACAGGTTCCTGCCATGCTTGACCGCTACCGCGCGACTATCGAGTCCGGTGGCGGCGCCATTCATCGACTGGAAGACTGGGGCCGGCGTCAGCTTGCCTATCCTATCCAGAAGTTGCACAAGGCCCATTACGTGCTGATGAATATCGAGTGTGGCACGGATACGCTCGAGGAACTGGACAGCGCGTTTCGCTTCAATGATGCCGTGTTGAGAAAAATGGTAATCAGTCGCAAGGAAGCCATTACCGATGCCACACCGCTGGTGAAAAAACCGGACGAGAAGCGTGAGCGTGACAGCGGATCCAAAAGCGAAGAGACAGCCGAAACAGCCGTGGCGGATGCTGCTGCGGATACCGGTTCCGATGGCGAACAGCCCGCTGCAGCGGCGGATGCCGACGCTGAAATCGAGCCGGCCCCGGTGGCAGAAGCAGCTGCAGAAGAGGCAGCCCCTGTGCCTGAAGAGTCCGCGGAAGAGCCGGCACCCAAGCCTGAATAGTTGACTGAACAGAATTCCTGGAGATAGAGAAAATGGCCCGTTATTTTCGACGCCGCAAGTTCTGCAAGTTTACGGCGGAAGGCATTAAGGAAATTGATTACAAGGACATCGGTCTGTTGAAACAGTACGTTACCGAGACCGGCAAGATTGTGCCCAGCCGGATTACCGGCACCAAGGCAAGATACCAGCGTCAGCTGTCCACCGCGATCAAGCGTGCGCGTTATCTTGCGCTGCTGCCGTACTGCGATTCGCATTAGACAAGGGTTGCGCTGCACGGGCTCGGGAGTGCGGGGCTTGCTGCCGTGTGTTGTCCGCGCCTGGCATGGCACAGAGATGCTGACAGCATGAAAACACTGGCTGATTTTATTGTCAGTGGCCGTTTTCAGGCAATTCTGGTTGCATCGGCAAGCGGGATCCTGGCGTTTCTGATGCCGCCCTGGAGTACCTTGCTGGTGTACCTGGGTGCTGCATCCATCGCCCTGGTAACCCTGCGGATGGGCCTGCTGCAAGGCTTGCAGTTACTGGCCATTGCAACGGCGCTGACCGGGTTGTTTTACCAGCTGGCGGGAGTCCCGGCTGCGGCCACTGCCATCACCCTGTTGATGATGTGGTCGCCCTGCTGGATTGCCAGCGGTGTGTTGCGGGGATCCACCAGCATGGCGCTGGCCATGACGTCAGGCGCGGGTGTCGGGGTGATCGCACTGGCGCTGATCTACGGATTCTTTGGTGATCCGGCGCCCTGGTGGTTTGAGCAACTGCAACTGCTTGAAGCGGCGCTGGAACAGTCCGGCCTGCTGGCGCAGGACACCGCGGCGGAGTCGCTGATGCGGGAGCTGTCCCGCCTGATGACCGGCGTGGTGCTGGCTTCTCTGGTGCTGAGTGCACTTTGCAGTGTGCTGCTGGGCCGCTGGTGGCAGGCCATGCAGGTGAATCCGGGCGGGCTGCGCACTGAATTCAACAAGCTGCGGTTTGGACAGGTAACCGGGCTGCTGACTCTGGGCGTCATGATATTTGCCCAGTTTGCCGCTGGCAGTGTGCGGGATATGGCCGTCCAGGCCGTGATGATCATGCTGGTGCCTTACCTGTTTGCCGGCCTTGGCGTGGTACACGGAGTGGTTGCCGGGGCAGGCCGGGGCCGTGGATGGTTGATAGCGGTATACATAGTGCTTGCGATTGTGCCGCAAGCTACCTTGCTGCTGGCGGGTGGAGGCCTGCTGGATACCTGGATCGATTTCCGGCGCCGCTTTGGCGGCGGTGACACGAAACCGGTTGAATAAACCAACTGGACATTTGAATTAATCTGGCAAGAGGTCGTAACGATGGAAGTTATCCTGCTCGAAAAAATTGAAAACCTGGGCATCATGGGTGACCGCGTAAGCGTGAAACCCGGGTATGGCCGTAATTTTCTGATCCCCCAGGGCAAGGCCGCGCCAGCAACCGCGGAGAATATTGCCGAATTCGAGGCGCGCCGGGCGGAACTTGAGAAAACCGCGATGGAGTCCCTTGCGGCGGCGGCAGCCCGGCGTGACCAGCTCGATGGCATGACCGTGACCCTGGAGGCCAATGCTGGCGAGGAGGGCAAGCTGTTTGGTTCGATCGGTACTGCGGAGATATCTCATGCGCTCAACGAGGCCGGCGTTGCCGTTGAAAAACACGAGGTCCGGCTGCCCATGGGCGCCTACCGGCAAACGGGTGAATATGAGGTCCTGCTGCACCTGCATACCGACGTCAATGTCACGGTGAAACTGGTCATTGAAGCTGAATAATAATTCCGCTTCTCAGGCTTGCAGTGCAACACCTTGTAAAGCGTACATAACAACCAGCCGTAAACGGCCGGTTGTTATTTTGTATTTTTGTCCTGCAGGCGGAACGCATAAACGCTACTCAAACACAAGATTTTAATTGCCGCCCGTTTGTGATATTTATTCGTTTTGCTCCCCGGATGTCATACCGGCCGGTTACCAGATAATTATCAATCCATGGCTGAAACACTGCGTACCGCAGACATAATCCTGTCCGAAACGGATGCGTTGCAGGTGCCGCCGCATTCGATCCAGGCAGAGCAGGCCGTTCTTGGCGGCTTGATGCTGGATAACCCGTCCTGGGACAAGGTAGCAGACCATGTTACCGAGGAGGATTTCTATCGCCGGGACCACCGGTTGATTTTCCGCGCCATTGCGGAACTGGCGGATCGCAGCAGCCCGTTTGATGCCGTCACCCTGTCTGAATGGCTGGAACAGAACCAGTTGCTGGAAGCGACCGGCGGGCTGGCAACACTGGGTGGCCTGGTGCAGAGCACCCCGAGTGCGGCCAACATCAAGGCCTATGCCGATATCGTCCGTGAAAATGCCGTGTTGCGGGAGTTAATCACGGTAGGTAATGACATTGCCGGCAGTGCCTTTGTGACCGAAGGCCGGAGTTCGGGCGAGTTGCTCGAGCATGCGGAGCAGCAGGTCTTTCGGATAGCGGAACGCGGCAAACGCGGGAAACGCGGCTTCCGGTCGATCCGTTCGCTGCTGGGCGCCGCCGTCGATCGTATCGACAAGCTGTTCCAGCAGGACGACCCGTTTACCGGGGTACCCACCGGCTTTTCCGATCTGGATGAAATGACGGCCGGTCTGCAGCCATCGGACCTGATTATCGTGGCCGGGCGGCCGTCCATGGGCAAGACCACGCTGGCAATGAATTTCGCCGAAAATGCCGCTATCAAGCACCAGTTGCCGGTGGCCATTTTCAGCATGGAAATGCCGGGCGAACAACTGGCCCTGCGCATGATGTCCTCGCTGGGGCATATCGACCAGCACAAGGTCCGGACCGGCAAGCTGGAAGACGATGACTGGCCGCGGTTGACCTCGGCCGTCAGCCTGCTGGATAACGCGCCTTTGTTTATTGATGACACCCCGTCGCTGTCGCCAACCGAGTTGCGCGCCCGTGCACGCCGCCTGAAGCGTGAGCATGATATTGGCCTGATTATTATTGATTACCTGCAGCTGATGCAGGTACCCGGCACGCGCGAAAACCGCACCACGGAAATATCCGAGATATCACGTAACCTCAAGGCACTTGCGAAGGAACTCGAGGTGCCGGTCGTTGCACTGTCGCAGCTGAATCGCGGCCTCGAGCAGCGCACCGACAAGCGGCCGGTCATGTCGGACCTGCGCGAGTCCGGCGCCATCGAGCAGGACGCCGATGTCATTATTTTTATCTATCGTGACGAGGTCTATAACGAAGACAGTCCCCAGAAGGGCATTGCCGAGATCATCATCAGCAAGCAGCGTAACGGGCCGATTGGCAAACGCTTCCTCACCTTCCGCGGGCAATTTACGCGTTTCGAGAATTATTCGGGAGATTCCTACGGCGCCGGGGATTTTGGATGACGCGCCCGGCACGGGTACGCATCAACCTGCCAGCCCTGCAACACAACTTCAACCGCGTTAACGAGTCTGCCCCCGCCAGCCGGGTAATGGCAATCATCAAGGCCAATGCCTATGGTCACGGCCTGACGCGGATTGCACGGGCCTTGCCACGGGCCGATGCCTTCGGTGTCGCCTGTGTGAATGAGGCGATCACCCTGCGCGAGGCGGGTTTCGACCGGCGTATCGTGTTACTGGAAGGCCCGTTTGCCGCCGACGAGCTGCGGCTGATCAGCGGCTATCGCCTGGATGTCGTCCTCCATCACCGCGAACAGCTGGCCATGCTGGAAAGGGTCCGTCTCAGGCGGCCGCTCAATGTCTGGCTGAAAATCGATACCGGGATGCACCGGCTGGGGTTCGCGCCGACCAGCGTGCCGGAGATGGTAACCCGCCTGGACACGATTGATTATCTTGGGGAACTCCGGTGGATGTCGCACCTTGCCTGCGCGGATGACAGCGGCGATGACTACACCGCAACCCAGATCGAGGGGTTCCGGAATACTGTGGAGTCCCTGACCGGCGAGCGCTCACTGGCGAATTCAGCGGCGGTGCTTGCCTGGCAGGATGCCCATTATGACTGGGTCCGCCCCGGCATCATGCTGTATGGCGCGTCGCCATTACGTGATACCACGGCGCTGGCACTGGATCTGCAGCCCGTCATGACGCTGGAGTCCACCCTGATCGCCGTGAATACGCACCAGAAAGGTGCGCGCGTCGGTTACGGGGGTGACTGGGTGTGCCCGGAAACCATGCCGGTCGGCGTCGCCGCGATCGGTTACGGTGACGGTTACCCGCGCCATGCGCCTGCCGGGATGCCGGTGTTGATTAACGGCAGGCGGGCGCAACTGATCGGGCGGGTCTCCATGGACATGGTCTGCGTTGATCTCAGGGGCCACCCGGGCGCCGCAGTCGGCGCTAGCGTGACCCTGTGGGGCGATGGTCTACCGGTCGATGAAGTCGCCGCCAGTGCCGGCACCATTGGCTATGAGCTGCTGTGCAGCATCAACTCCCGGGTGCGCTGCGAATATATCGAATAACAAGGCCGGCCCTCCTTGACAACCGGTTTCCGGTGGCTACATTTAATCATTGAGAACCATTCTTATCAGTCGTCGGCGGGAAGGCATCTATATCACCGTACCGTGACATAGAACTGTTTAATGAGTCGAGTCAACGAACTGACGGGTGGACCATCAGCGAGTACCCAGAGACAGGGTCAGCCTTTTCAGAGCCCTGATAAAGAGGAGTATCACGTAAGGAGGTGCATCATGGGAGAAGCACTACACAGCATCATGCAGGAACCAGATAATGTTGAAATCATTGTGCATGTAGATGAAACGCTGGGAGAAGAACGGCGTAATGTCCTGGTCACGGCACTGGAGGACCAGAATGGCATCCGGTCGGCTGAATTCTGCCCGCTGCGCTATCATCTCATGCTGGTTCAGTACAACAGGGAGTTGATGACCTCACAGGATGTGCTTGGCAAGGTCACGTCGCAGAATGTTCATGCCAAACTGATTGGTCCTGTATAAGATATCATTCAGCTGAGTTATATTAACAGGCCCCCGCTGGTTACAGCGGGGGCTTTTTTAATCCCTTATGGGTTCAATTCCCCGCCGTTTACGGCGATAGTGTAGGAGCCAGCTCGCTGGCGAACTGGTAGCGAAGCAGCCGCACGGCGGCCAAATTGTGCAGCAATTATTCGCGGGCATGCCCCAGGGCAGCCTCTCGGCGCAAGCGCCTCACCTTCAGCCCGCTCCTGCGATCAGTGTATGACATACGACTCATGGCCAGGACAAAAACACTCTATGCATGCAGCGCCTGCGGGGCGCAGTATCCGCAGTGGGCCGGCCAGTGTGGTGACTGTGGCGCCTGGAATACCCTTGCGGAAGTGGTTGCCATGCCCACCCCTGCCAGTGGCCGGTTTGCCGGTTATCCGGGAGATAAAAACGTCACGGTGACGCCGCTGGCGGCGGTCCGGGCCGATTCGGAAATCCGTTCTTCGTCCGGTTTGCAGGAACTGGACCGGGTGCTGGGAGGCGGGCTGGTCGCCGGGTCTGTCGTGCTGATCGGCGGGGACCCGGGTATCGGGAAATCCACGTTGTTGCTGCAGGTGCTGGCCACCCTCTCGGGCGAGATGAAAGCCCTGTACATCACCGGCGAGGAATCCCCGGCACAGATCCAGCTGCGCGCCGAACGCCTCGGGGTGCATGACAGCGACCTCAGGCTGGTTTCGGAAACCTCGGTTGAGCACATAATCGAGGCGGCCCGCCGCGAGCAGCCGCGGGTGATGGTGCTCGATTCCATCCAGACACTGTATACCGAAACACTGCAATCCGCGCCGGGCTCGGTTGCGCAGGTCCGGGAAACCGCGGCACAGCTGGTCCGCTTTGCCAAGCAATCCGGTACCGCCATGTTCCTGGTCGGTCATGTGACCAAGGAGGGCGCCCTTGCCGGTCCACGCGTTCTGGAGCACATGGTGGATACGGTGTTGTATTTCGAGGGTGATCCGGGCGAGCGTTTCCGGATATTGCGTGCCGTGAAGAACCGCTTTGGTGCCGTCAATGAGCTCGGCGTGTTCGCCATGACCGCTGCGGGTCTGAAGGAAATCCGCAACCCGTCGGCCATCTTTCTGTCACGCCATGAAACGGCGGTTCCCGGCAGTGTGGTGATGGTGACCTGGGAAGGAACCCGCCCGCTGCTGGTCGAGGTGCAGGCGCTGGTAGACCAGAGCCAGCTGTCCAACCCGCGGCGTGTGACCGTGGGTCTGGAGCAGAACCGCCTGTCGATGCTGCTCGCGGTGCTGCACCGGCACGGTAACTTCATTACCGGTGACCAGGACGTATTCGTGAACGTGGTAGGCGGTGTCCGTGTCAGTGAAACCGCCGCCGATCTTGCGGTCCTGCTGGCCGTCACGTCCAGCTTCCGAAATGCGCCGCTGCCCGGTGACCTTGTGGTGTTCGGTGAAGTGGGCCTTTCCGGCGAGCTCCGGCCGGTGCCTAGCGGCCAGGACCGGCTGAACGAAGCGGTGAAACACGGTTTCAAGCGGGCCATTATTCCGGCGGCCAATCGACCACGGGAACCGGTAGCGGGCCTCGAGGTATTTGCCGCCGACCGGCTGGTGCAGGTGCTGGAACGGATCTCGGAACAAAGCTGACAACACATGAATATTCTGTTATTTCGAGCGCCTTACCCCGCTGCGCGGTCACGAATCGGGGAAGAATTGTAGGGTCGAATTCATTCGACCGGTCGAGATTGGCCGAATGAATTCGGCCCTACAGACTGAAGAAGTGCCCTCGGGGTGCAATAACGCGACACATCAATGAATCAGTCGTCGTCGTGTTCCAGTTTCAATGAGGCCGAGTTGATGCAGTAGCGCAAGCCCTCAGGTGCGGGGCCGTCCTCGAATACGTGTCCGAGGTGTGCGCCGCAGGTGTCGCACATGACCTCGGTGCGGACCATGCCATGATTGTTGTCGGTTTCCGTGGCGATGTTTTCCGCGCTTGCGGGACAGGTGAAGCTGGGCCATCCGCTGCCGGAATCAAACTTGGCTGCGGAACTGAACAGCGGCGCACCACAACAGACGCAGGTATACATACCGGTGTCCTTGCAGTCGTGGTATTCGCCGGTGAAGGCCGGTTCCGTCCCTTTCTCACGGGTGACCCGGTATTGCTCCGGGCTGAGTTGCTTGCGCCACTGCGCGTCGGTCTTGTCAGTCTTGTCGCTCATGTGTCCTGTCCGGGTATCCCGGTTGTCACGGCTGCAATTGGCGCATGAATGCGCACGGTCTTAATCATATTGTCACGGATCTGGATAATATCAACCGGGCGCTGGTCGAGCAGCAGGCTGGTGCCACTCTCCGGGATCGTTTCCAGGTACTCGGTTATCAGTCCGTTCAGGGTCCTCGGCCCGTCCGTGGACAATGACATTTGCAGCGCGGTATTCAGGGTGCGGATGCTTGTCGACCCATCGACCAGCCAGCTGCCGTCTTCCTGCGCCACGATATCTTCGTAGTGATCGGCGGGGTCCGTGGTGAACTCGCCCACTACTTCTTCGAGGATGTCCTCCAGCGTGATGAGTCCCTGCAGGTCACCGTATTCATCCACGACGAATCCGATGCGGCGTTTGTTACGTTGAAAGTTCAGGAGCTGGCGGTTCAGCGAGGTATTTTCCGGTATGAAGTAGGGATCACGAACGACGCGTTGCAGTGTGTCTGCATCCAGTTCGTCCCGGTACACTAATGACAGGACATCCCGCATGTGCAGGATGCCGATGACCCGGTCGATCGTTTCGCGATAGACAGGCAGGCGCGTGTACTGGCTGTCGGAAAGCTGTCTGCTGATGGTTTCCCAGTCATCATTGATGTCGATACCGGTCACCTCGTTGCGTGGCACCATGACATCCTCGACCGTCACCTTTTCAAGATCGATGAGATTAAGCAGCATGGTCTGGTGCCGTTTGGGGATCAGGGCCCCGGCTTCCTTGACGACGGTGCGCAGTTCTTCCGACGACAGGGCGTCCGGGTGCTGTTTGCTGGTGGGCACGCCGAGCAGTTTCAGCAGGTTGTTGGTGATGATATTGATCAGCCAGACCAGCGGATATAAGATCCTCAGCAGCGGTATATAGATGAATGCAGCCGGAAAGGCGATACGTTCCGGATGCAGGGCCGCCAGGGTCTTCGGTGTCACCTCGGCAAATATCAGGATGACCAGCACCAGCAGCCCGGCAGCGATGGCCATGCCGGCTTCACCGGCAACCCTGAGCGCAATCAGGGTCGTGAGCATGGAGGCCAGTACATTGACAAGGTTGTTGCCGAGCAGGATCAGTCCAATCAGGCGGTCCGGCTGGTCAAGCAACTGCTGCGCACGGCGTGCACCCGGGTGCTGTTTGTCCACGAGATGCCGCAACCGGTAGCGGTTCAGCGTCATCAGGCCGGTTTCCGAGCCGGAAAAAAAGGCAGACAGCAGGAGCAGTATGAACAGCGTTATAAACAGAACGCTTAAGGGAATGGCGTCCAAACAGCAACAACCTCTGGTGAAGAACTCCCGGTTAGTTTACTGAAAAAGTCCTTGAATGTCAGTAATTTCAACGACTCAGGATCAGTTCCAGGACCAGCTTGCTGCCGAAATAGGCGAGCATCAGGAAGATAAAGCCACCGACTGTCCAGCGGATGGCGACGCGGCCACGCCAGCCGAAGCGCCAGCGGCCCCAGAGGAGCAGGGCGAATACACACCAGGCGAGGATGGACAGAACGGTCTTGTGGACCAGGTGCTGCGCAAAGATATCCTGCAGAAACAGTATCCCGGTGACCAGTGCCAGCGTCAGCAGGGCAAAGCCGACGCCAATCATCTGGAACATCAGTGATTCCATGGTCTGCAACGGTGGCAACGAGCGGATGATGCCGCCGGGCTGGCGGTTGTGCAGGTGATATTCCTGGATGGCCAGCAGCAGTGCCTGCACTACGGCAAGTCCGAGGATACTGTAGGCGAGCAGTGATATCAGTATGTGGGCATCCAGTTGCCAGCCTGTTGTGGTGCCGGTGATCAGGTGGTGTGCCGGGTACAGCAGTACCAGGGCGATACTGATGGCGGCAACCGGGAACACCGCGATGCCCAGGTTTTCAACCGGCTCCTGAAATGCAGCAAGCAACAGCAGCGCCACGGTAAGCAGCGCTACCAGGGAGGCGGCATTGAAGAATCCCAGGTTGAGCCCGGCGGGGTTCATGATCGAGGGATACAGCAGGGCGCCGTGTGCAAGCAGGGCGGCGAGGCCGACCAGCAGGATGGCGAAACGGCGTGAATCCGGTTCGACCCTGCCCTGTGACAGCCGTACAGCCAGCAGGCTGCTGGCCAGCAGATACAGCAGAATAGCAAGCAGTCCGGGTATGATGGTGTGCATGTCGGGTCAGTCAGGCCGAATTAGCGCATCATCGCATAACTTGAACGGGCAATGAAGCGCCCGCCGCGGCTCTGTCCCTGCCGTTTTCTTTCCAGTTATAATCAGGCCCCGGCCAGCTACGCCCGCTGTTACAGAAACCATGTTTGACAACCTTACCAATCGTCTATCCCGGACCATACAGACCCTGCGCGGCCAGGGCCGGCTGACCGAAGACAACATCAAGGATACCCTGCGGGAAGTGCGCATGGCGTTGCTGGAGGCCGATGTGGCCCTGCCCGTGGTCAAGGAATTCATTGACCGGGTACGGGAGCAGGCCACCGGTCAGGAGGTGCTGAAAAGCCTGGCGCCCGGACAGTCTTTGGTCAAGGTGGTCAATGACGAGCTCGTCCGGGTCATGGGCGAGGCCAATGATGAACTGAATCTGAATGTGCCGCCGCCGGCGGTTATCCTGATGGCCGGACTGCAGGGTTCGGGCAAGACCACCAGCAGCGCCAAGCTGGCGCGACTGCTCCGGGAACGCCACAGGAAGTCCGTGCTGCTGGCCAGTTGTGATGTGTACCGGCCTGCCGCAATCGAGCAGCTACGCGTCCTTGCCGGTGAGGTCGGGGCGGAATTCTTCCCCAGTCACCAGGACCAGCAACCGGTCACCATTGCGCAGGATGCCGTCAGTCAGGCGCGCCGGCAGCATGTCGATGTAGTGATCATTGATACCGCCGGCCGCTTGCATATTGATACCGGGATGATGACGGAGATTCGCGAGTTGCATGCCGCGTTGAATCCGGTTGAAACCCTGTTCGTGGTGGACAGCATGACCGGCCAGGATGCCGCCAATACCGCGCATACCTTCAACGAGGCCCTGCCGCTGACGGGCGTGATCCTGACCAAGACGGACGGCGACGCCCGTGGTGGCGCCGCGCTGTCGATCCGTTCGATTACCGGCAAACCGATCAAGTTTATCGGTGTCGGCGAAAAAACCGCGGCACTGGAACCGTTTCATCCGGACCGTGTGGCTTCCCGGATCCTGGGCATGGGAGATGTCATCAGCCTGGTCGAGGAGGCGGAACAGAAAGTTGACAAGGAAAAGGTCGCGAAGCTCGCCAAAAAGATCTCGAAGGGCAAGCGCTTTGACCTGGACGATTTTCGTGACCAGCTGGAGCAGATGCTGAACATGGGCGGGCTTTCCGGACTGATGGACAAACTGCCCGGGATGGGCCAGCTGCCGCAAAATGCCAGGGCCATGGCCAACGATGGCGACGTGACCCGGATGATGGCGATCATCAATTCCATGACCGCGCAGGAACGCAGCTTTCCCGGTGTCATCAAGGGATCGCGCCGGCGCCGCATTGCGGCCGGTTCTGGCACGCAGGTCCAGGACGTCAACCGCCTGCTCAAGCAGTTCACCCAGATGCAGAAAATGATGAAGAAAATGTCGAAGGGCGGAATGGCGAAGATGCTGCGCGGCATGAAAGGGAAAATGCCGCAGGGTTTCCCGGGTCAGGGGTTGTAAGCGACGGCTGCAACCGGCACAGTATTCTGGTTTCAGGGCAGGTTTCAGGTCCGCAAATAAAAAACGGTGGCCACGGCCACCGTTGAACATTGCGCTGAATCGGCTTGTTTGATCTTTATTAGCGTTCTTCTGCGATACCTCGTTATGCTTGCTTGCCGTGCGCTAGACCCGGTGCGAATTATTATGTGCAATGACGTTGCGTCTGGTTCCCGGGTGCCTTCTCCACCGCCTGTTCTTTTTTATATGGTTGTTGCTGATTTTTTCTCGGTGCCCACCCTGTTTAGAGCAATCCCCGTGCCAAGTCTGAAAAATCGAATGGGGAAGGGGACTTAGAGTCATGGCTTTGACGCATGCCGGGGCCGGGCAGCTCATTAGTAAGAAAAGCCGACAGATTAGCGCTCCGGGCCTGGGGATGCTAGCCGATTATTTAATATATAAATCAGTAAGATGGGCAGAATTATGCAGGGACTGACGGGATGACCGCCTGTTGTAATCAATTCCGACAACCGATTGCGACAACCGGTCGGAACGGCGCGTTTCCACCCTGGCCCTGGACAGATATCCCGTAACCCCTTCACTTTTCCTGAAAATCGCGTAAAATTGCGCGGTTTTCAGGATTGCCACGCGTTGTGTGGCGGTAACTTCACAGACTGCAGCAGAGGAACCAAATTCATGGTGACGATCAGGATGTCACGCGGTGGCGCGAAAAAGCGCCCCTTCTACCACATTGTGGTAACCGACAGCCGTAACAAACGCGACGGCCGCTATATTGAACGCATTGGCCTGTTCAACCCGATTGCAACGGGCGGCGAAGAAAAATTACGCATTGATACCGAGCGGGCAGATTACTGGTGTTCCAAGGGGGCCCAGGTGTCCGACCGGGTGGCGAAATTACTGAAGGAATACCAGCAGCAGTAAGTCGCTGCCATCCGGATTACCAGTCCGGACGCAACAGCGTGGCAGCACAGGCTGAAGATCCTCCTCTGGTCATGGGCCGCATCAGCGGAGCCTATGGGGTGAAAGGCTGGGTCAAGGTGAAATCGTATACCCGCCAGGCCGGCGACCTGCTCAGCTACCTCCCCTGGTACCTGGGTACCGGTAGCCACTGGCAGGCCACACAAGTCCTGGAAGGGCGCCTGCACGGGAAGGGCCTGGTAGCGAGGTTGCCCGGGTGTGACGATCGTGATGCCGCAGAGGCTCTGGCGGGTACCGATATCGGCATCTACCGGCACCAGTTGCCGCCGGCGGAACACAATGAATATTACTGGAACGACCTCGTCGGTGTGCAGGTGGTGACACTCGGGGGCAAGACGCTGGGTAGCGTGGATTATCTGCTGGAAACCGGCGCCAATGATGTACTGGTTGTAACGGGTGACCGGGAACGACTGATCCCGTTTATCCAGGGACAGGTGATTGCGTCGGTCGACCTCGATGCCGGTGTTATCAAGGTCGACTGGGACCCCGACGACTGATCGGCCACGGGCATGAGAATCGATGTTGTCACCCTGTTTCCGGAGATGATCCGGACATTGACCGGGTTTGGTATCCAGTCCCGGGCGCTGGCACAGGGGTTGCTGGAACTGGTCACCTGGAATCCCCGGGACTATACCCGGGACCGGAACGGTTCAGTGGATGATCGGCCCTATGGCGGCGGACCGGGTATGGTGATGCAGGTGCAGCCGGTGCTCGATACCATCCGGGCCGCGCGCGCGCTGGACCGGCCGGCACCGGTGATCTACCTGTCCCCGCAAGGACGGCCGTTTACCCAGGACCGGGCGTGTGAACTGGCCGGACTGGAGCGGCTCATACTGGTTGCGGGGCGCTATGAGGGGATTGATGAGCGGATCATCGACCTGGAGGTGGATGAGGAACTGTCGATCGGTGATTTTGTCCTGAGTGGCGGAGAATTGCCGGTACTGGCGGTCGTTGATGCCATTACCCGGTTATTACCCGGTGCGCTGGGTGACGACGCATCGGCGCAGGCGGATTCGTTCATGGATGGCTTGCTGGACTTTCCGCACTACACGCGGCCGGATGTGATCCACGGCAGGCGGGTACCGGAGGTGCTGCTGGGCGGTAACCACGCGGAAATCCGGCGCTGGCGCCACAAGCAGGCACTCGGCAGGACCTGGCAACGCCGGCCGGACCTGTTGCAGGCGCAGACACTGGATGCGGAGCAGCAGAAATTACTGGATGAATTTATCGAAGAACTGGAGCAAAATTCCGGCACGCAGGCCACGGCCGGCACACCGGACACTGAGGATTGAGTCATGAGCAACATAATCGAACAGCTTGAAGCAGAACAGATGAATAAGGACATTCCGGAATTCAGTCCCGGTGATACCGTGGTGGTCCAGGTCAAGGTCAAGGAAGGTAACCGCGAGCGGCTGCAGGCCTTCGAGGGCGTGGTGATCGCCAAGCGCAACCGGGGCCTGAATTCAGCATTTACCGTGCGCAAGATTTCACACGGCGAGGGGGTCGAAAGAATCTTCCAGACCCACAGCCCCATGATCGGCTCTATCAAGGTCAAGCGCCGTGGCGCTGTCCGCCGGGCAAAACTGTACTACCTGCGCGAGCTTTCCGGCAAGTCCGCGCGGATCAAGGAAAAGCTCTCCTGATTACCGGCACGCCTGGCAATCGCTAAAATGACGGGTACCCTGTTACCAGGGTATCCGTTTTTTCTTGATGTGCGTTCTGATTACGTAGGACCCGCGCCCCGCGGGGAAAGGCATTCCCGGCCGGGGGCCGGTCCTACGATATTGTAGGACCCGCGTCCCGCGGGGAAGCCGTTTTTCGGGAGCAGGCCATGCAACAGCAGGCATTCAACTACGATTTCATCATCGACTCACCGGTCGGGAAACTGGGTATCTGTGTGCATGACCGGCAGCTGACCCGGCTGGATTATCTGCCGGATTCAGGGCGCTGCAAGCCTGCGTTAACAGAATTCGGACAACGGGTCTGCTTCGAACTGGCGGCCTATTTCAATGACCCGGGGTATCGGTTCACGTTACCGGTTGCCGTTCAGGGCACCGCCTTCCAAAGACGGGTATGGCAGCAACTGACCCGCATCGCACCGGGCGCAGTCAAAAGTTATGGTGAACTCGCGGCCGCTCTGCGCAGCGGCGCCCGGGCCGTGGGTAATGCCTGCCGCCATAACCCGGTCTCCATTGTGGTTCCGTGTCACCGCGTCATCGGCGCGGGTGGCCTCGGCGGCTACTCCGGCTATACCGCCGGGCCCGGCCTGGAACGCAAGCGCTGGCTGCTGCGGCACGAAGGGGTGGTCATCCCGGCCTTGAAATCCGCCTGACCTGACCCAATTAATGGTGATAACAGG
>JAUVNM010000232.1 GCA_030599705.1 Gammaproteobacteria bacterium | reverse complement strand
GAGTCGGATGGTGCGCGCAGCCGGTTTGCCGCACTCGCGGCACGCCCGGAGGTGACGCTGGTATATGTCACCGGGCGTGACCGGCAGCTGGTCAGCAAGGCCATCGCCAACTACTGCCTGCCACGGCCTGATTTTGTCATCAGCGATGTCGGTACCACCATCTATGAGGTCAATGATGAAAGCTGGCGACTCTGGCGTGAGTGGCAGCAGGAAATCGCCCCGGACTGGGCGGGGCTGAGTCAGGGTGATATCAGGAAGCTGCTGCTGGATGTTGCGGACCTGCAAATGCAGGAACCGGCCAGGCAGAACCTCTACAAGTCCAGTTTTTATGTGCCGCTGTATGCCGATACGGAAGCCCTGGCGCACGCCATCCGCCAGCGTCTCGAGGCCGGCGGTGTCAGGGCCAACCTGGTCTGGAGCATCGATGAGCCGCGCGGGGTGGGTTTGCTGGATGTGCTGCCGGCACGTGCCAGCAAGCAACACGCGGTGTTCTTTTTGATGCAACGCAATGGCTATGCGCTTGACGACACCGTATTTGCAGGCGACAGCGGCAACGACCTGCCGGTACTGGTCAGCGAGATTCCTGCTGTGCTGGTTGCCAATGCCAGTGCGGAGGTACGCGACGCGGCACTGGCCCAGGCCGCGGCGCGGGGACATGCGGATGCCCTGTACATCGCGCAGGGAGGTTTCATGGACATGAACGGCAATTACACGGCTGGCGTGCTGGAAGGTGTCGTGCATTACCAGCCGGAGATCCGCAACTGGCTAATGGAAAACACTGACGGGGTACATGCTAATGGTGGATACTGAACGGCCGGTTATTTTCGGCGAGGTACTGTATGACTGTTTTCCGGGGGGCGAGGCCGTACTCGGTGGCGCACCGTTCAACGTGGCCTGGCATCTGCAGGGTTTTGGCCTGTCGCCGTTATTCATCTCCAGGGTCGGCGATGATCCGCTTGGCCATCACGTCCGGGACACCATGCACAAACATGGTATGGACACCTCCGGATTGCAACTGGATTCCTCACACCCGACCGGCAAGGTCACCATCACCATGTCCGGCAACAGTCACAGCTTCGAGATCATTCCTGACCAGGCCTATGACTACATCACTCCGGATGCGTTGCCACCGCTGCCGGATACGGCGCTGTTATACCACGGCAGCCTGGTGGCGAGGAATCCGGTTTCCGCGCAGACGCTGGCATTGCTGCGGGCACGTTTTACCGACAGGCGCCTGGTCGACATCAACCTGCGCGAGCCCTGGTGGCAACGGCAGCAGGCGCTGGAACTGATCGATGGCGCCTGGCTGGCGAAGCTCAATGATGAGGAACTGCAACTGCTGGTAACGGACACGGAAGATGATGCAGCCCGCGTGCAGCGCCTGATCGATAGTGCCGGGCTGCAACTGTTGCTGATCACACGCGGTGCCGCCGGAGCGGAATTACTGACGGCCGGTGGCGAGCGCTTCCGGGTGACGCCGGATTCCGTTACCAGGGTGGTGGATACGGTCGGCGCCGGTGATGCCATGACCAGTGTTCTGGTACTGGGCGTATTGAAGAGCTGGCCCTGGCAGCAGACACTGGAACGCGCACAGGCCTTCGCCTCTGCCATCGTCGGCCGCCGCGGCGCGACTGTCGAGGAGCCGGAATTTTACCGGCAATTTATCGATGCATGGGAGCCGGCATAATGCTGAAGCAGGAATTCATCGAATCTCTGCAGCGCTACTTCAGGGAAGAGCGCAACACGGCTCACCTCGCACTTCACCAGTTGCATGAACTTGGCAAACCACTGTTGCTGCGCGGCGAGGTTGAGGATGCCTTCGTGCGGCTGTGTGCATCTGCCAGCGGCGCGTGTCTGGTCGGAACGCCGGTAGAGCGGATGCTGCGAGCGACGCAGGAAGCGGTCGTCGATGCCGATTGGCTTTACCTGGCGGTGCGTATCCGGGTCGGGCGCTGGGGCTACCTGCGGCTGAACAGCAACCTGATGTTTGTCGAGGAAATACCGGTAAGCGAATTTCTCTACTTCAAGGAGCGCCTTGTTGACGCCCGGCAGGACGGGTCGGACCACATACTGGAAATCGACCTCGAGCCGTTCCTGCGCGATTTTCCAAAAATGCACGAGACCCGCTCGATCGGACGTGGTGTGGAATTCCTCAACCGGCGTCTTTCCAGCCAGTTGTTCGAGGGCCGTGGCAAGGGCAACCGCCTGTTGCTCGACTTTTTGCGCGTGCACCGCTACCAGCAGCAGACGCTGATGCTCAACGAAGCGGTGGACGATGTCGACACCCTGCGTTCGGCATTACGGCAGGCGGACGAGTTGCTGGCGTCGGTACCGGCCGCTACCCCGTGGAAGGAACTGGCGCCCCGTCTGCGTACCCTGGGATTCGAGCCCGGTTGGGGCAAGGATGCGGCACTTGTCAGAGCCTACATGGAGCTGCTGCTGGATATCCTCGAGGCGCCGTCACCTTCCAGCCTGGAACAGTTTCTGCAGAACATCCCGATGATTTTTTCCATTGCGGTGCTGTCGCCGCATGGCTGGTTCGGGCAGAGTGATGTCCTGGGTCGTCCGGATACCGGTGGCCAGGTGGTCTATATCCTCGACCAGGTGCGCGCACTGGAGCGGGCCATGCACAGCAGCCTGCTGGAGCAGGGGCTGGATATCGATCCGCAAATACTGGTGGTGACGCGCCTGATCCCCGAAGCCGAAGGCACGAGCTGTGACCAGCACATTGAACCCATTGCCGGAACGCGTAATGCCAGTATCCTGCGCATCCCGTTTCTGGATCCAACGGGCCAGGTGGTACCACACTGGATATCACGGTTTGAAATCTGGCCTTATCTCGAGCGTTTCAGTCATGATGTCGAACGCGAATTGCTGGCTGAACTGGGCGGCCGCCCCGATTTCATCATCGGCAACTACTCCGATGGCAACCTGGTGGCGTCGCTGCTGTCCCAGCGCCTTGGTGTGACCCAGTGCAACATCGCCCATGCCCTGGAGAAGACCAAGTACCTGTATTCCGACCTGTACTGGCGCGAAAACGAGGAACACTATCACTTTTCCTGCCAGTTTACCGCTGACCTGATTGCCATGAACACGGCCGATTTCATTATTACTTCCACCTACCAGGAGATCGCCGGTACCGCTGACAGCGTCGGGCAGTATGAGGCCCATGGCGTCTATACCATGCCCGGATTGTATCGTGTGGTGCACGGCATCGACGTGTTCGATCCCAAGTTCAACATTGTCTCGCCCGGCGCCGACGAGGAAATCTATTTTCCACACAGCGAGTCCGACCGGCGCCTCGGGCACTACGATGCGGAGATTCGTGAGCTCCTGTTTGGTGCTGATGGTG
The DNA here is from genome assembly GCA_030599705.1 of Gammaproteobacteria bacterium. Lineage (GTDB taxonomy): Bacteria > Pseudomonadota > Gammaproteobacteria > UBA9214 > UBA9214 > SZUA-186. The sequence goes on along the minus strand of JAUVNM010000232.1, from coordinate 579 downwards.
ACGACCGGCGCGGTGTGTTGTTCGATACCGGCAAGCCACTGTTGTTCACCATGGCGCGCATGGACAAGATCAAGAACATAACCGGGCTGGTGGAATGGTACGGCGCATGCAAGGAGTTGCGCGAGGAAGCGAACCTGGTCGTGGTCGCTGGCCATATGGACCCTGCCCGGTCGAGCAACGAAGAGGAATTTGAGCAGATTCTGAAAATGCACCGGTTGATGGATGAGTACGACCTCGACGGACAGGTTCGCTGGCTGGGCATGTACCTCGACAAGGCGTTTGCGGGAGAGTTCTACCGCGTCATCGCCGACTCTAACGGTGCATTCGTGCAGCCGGCCCTGTTCGAGGCCTTTGGTCTGACCGTGATCGAGGCGATGAGTACCGGTCTGCCGACCTTCGCCACCAGCTTCGGCGGACCGCTGGAGATCATCGAGGATGATGTTTCCGGTTTCCACATCAATCCCAATCACGGGGCGAAGGTGGCGCAGCACATGGCGGACTTCCTGGCCCGCTGCCGGAAGGATCCGGCTGAATGGCAGCGCATCTCGGCCGGGGCGCTGGCGCGGGTCAGGGCACGCT
>JAUVNM010000185.1 GCA_030599705.1 Gammaproteobacteria bacterium | reverse complement strand
GACCTGGAACGTGACGAACTGCGGCGTTACCTCGAAATGTTCTATAGCCTCCAATACCGCCCGCTGGCGCAGGCCATGCTGAGGTAGGACCGGCGCCCACGCCGGGAACGATTCCCCGCGAGGGCGCGGGTCCTACCGCCGGGGCCATACAGATACCGTAGGACCGGCCCCCTGGCCGGGAATAATTCCCCGCGGGGTGCGAGTTTTACAGCAGGCCGCGCTCAGCGAAGGAGGTCCCGCCGCCGTCCCCGATCACCAGGTGGTCCAGTACCCGGATATCGACCAGCGCCAGCGCCTCGGTCAGGCGCCGGGTCAACTGGATATCGGCACGGCTCGGCTCGGCGACCCCGGACGGGTGATTGTGCGCCAGGATAAGCGCCGCCGCGTTGTAGTGCAGGGCGCGCTTGACGACCTCGCGCGGGTGCACGCTGGCGCCATCGATGGTGCCGCGGAACAGTTCCTCGAAGGCGACCACCCGGTGGCGGTTGTCAAGAAACAGGCAGGCAAACACCTCGTGGCCGAGATGACGCAGGCGGCTGGTGAGGTAGTGCCGCGTGGCTTCCGGGTTTTCCAGGGCGTCTTCCCGGTGCAGCTGTTCCTGCAGGTGGCGGCGTGCCATCTCCAGCACGGCCTGCAGCTGGGCATAGGTGGCGGCACCGAGGCCGTGCTGACTGCAGAACTCGGCCTGGCCGGAGTCCAGCAGGGGCCGCAGGCCACCCCAGGCCTGCAGCAGGTCACGCGCCAGATCGACGGCGGTTTTGCCGTTGACGCCGGTGCGCAGGAAAATGGCCAGCAGTTCGGCGTCGGAGAGGGTGGCCGGTCCGCAGGCCAGCAGTTTTTCGCGTGGCCGTTCATTCGCCGGCCAGTCCCGGATTGATGGCATGACAACCTCCCTGTTGTCCGGTATGAAATGCGGTTGTTCAGAGTATCATCCGTAGCTGGCGGGCAGTGTCCGACAACGCTGATCTTTTGGTAAACTCTTTCGCAATGGGTTATTTGTCCGGGAAAAACATCCTGCTGGGCGTCACCGGGGGCATCGCCGCCTACAAGAGTGCCGAGCTGGTTCGGCGCCTGCGCGAGCAGGGGGCCGCGGTGCGGGTGGTGATGACGGCCGGGGCAGCGGAATTTATTACGCCGCTGACCCTGCAGGCCCTCTCCGGGCACCCGGTCGCGACCGACCTGCTGGACCCGGCAGCCGAGGCTGCCATGGGTCATATCGAGCTGGCGCGCTGGGCGGATGCCGTGCTGGTTGCACCGGCGACCGCGAATTTCATGGCCCGCCGGGTGCACGGGCGCGGCGATGACCTGCTGACCGCTGTCTGTCTGGCCAGTGATGCACCGCAGGCCGTGGCGCCGGCCATGAATCGCGGCATGTGGGACGACCCGGCAACCCGTCAGAATATCGCCACGCTGGAGGGGCGCGGCATCCGCGTGTTTGGACCGGCGGAGGGCGGTCAGGCCTGCGGGGAGAGTGGCCCCGGTCGCCTGCTGGAGCCGGAACAGCTGACAGAAAATCTCGCCGGCCTGTTCAGCAACGCGGCACTGACCGGTTGCCGGGTGCTGGTCACGGCGGGCCCCACGCGCGAGGCGCTGGACCCGGTGCGCTATCTGAGCAACCGCAGCTCCGGCAAGATGGGGCTTGCGGTGGCCGCCGCCGCGGCGGAAGCCGGTGCACAGGTCACCCTGGTGACCGGGCCGGTGGTCCTGCAGACACCGTCACGCGTTGAGCGTATCGACGTGGTCACGGCGGCCGAGATGCAGCAGGCTGTGCTCGAGCGCGCCAGCGCGGTGGATATTTTCATTGCCGCCGCCGCGGTCGCCGACTATCGTCCACAGTTCGTTGCCGCACAGAAACTGAAGAAGTCGGCTGAAAAACAGGTCCTCGAGCTGATTCGCAACCCGGATATCCTGGCGACGGTGGCGGCGCTGGAAGCTGCGCCGTTTACAGTCGGGTTTGCCGCCGAGACGGGCTCCGTCGAGCGCAACGCACGGCACAAACTGCAGGCAAAATCACTGGACATGATCGCGGCAAACCGGGTCGGTGCGGATCTCGGGTTTGATGCGGATGACAATGCGCTGCAGGTGTTCTGGGAAGGGGGTTCGGCAGCGCTTGAAAAGACCCGCAAGTCCCGGCTGGCACGGCAGCTGGTGGCGCTGGTAGCGGAGCGTTACCACCACAAACACAATGGCGACAAGGTAATAAAACTGCATGCAAAAGATCCAGCTTAAGTTACTCGACCCGCGTCTCGGCGATGAATTCCCCATGCCGCACTATGCCTCCGCGGGCGCGGCCGGCATGGACCTGCGTGCCTGCGTGGACGGCCCGCTGGAAATCAGTCCCGGTGAGACACAGCTGATTCCCACCGGCATGGCCATCCATATCGAGGAAGCCGGGCTGGCGGCAATGTTGCTGCCGCGATCCGGGCTGGGCCACAAGCACGGTATTGTGCTCGGCAACCTGGTGGGGCTGATCGATTCGGACTACCAGGGACAGGTATTCATTTCGTGCTGGAATCGGGGCAGTGAATCCTTTACGGTACAGCCCGGGGAGCGTATCGCGCAGATGGTGATCGTCCCGGTCGTGCATGCCGACTTCGAGGTGGTCAGGGAATTTACCGCTACGGAGCGCGGCGCGGGTGGATTTGGACATACCGGGCGCCATTGAGCCTGTTTAATATTAGCAGCTGCTGTGCCGATACGGATAGTTCTACCAAAGGGGCTTCATGATTTTCTCGCTGCCAGGATTTCTCAAACGAAAACAGGGTGATAGCGCCACCCGGCCGGGTGCGGGCCAGGCGCCCGCAGCGGCTGCGGCGCTGGATGGCGACCGTCCGCGGGTCAGCCTGGGCAAGGTCCGGACCCAGCTGTTGATCGCGGGGGTGGTACTGCTGGGGGCGCTTGCCCTGTTTATCTTCCAGTTCATGTCCCTGTATATCTCACGGGCCATCGAGCAGGATATCCAGAAGACCACGGATCAGGTGGCCTCCCGCGTTGCCACGCTGGTGGATATCTACCGGTCCAGTATGGGCCTGCTGGCCAAGGATCCGGCGATTGCCGACCTGTTTATGACCTACGACACCCCCCGCCTCAGAGACCGGGAGGAATCACTCGGTTACCTGTTTCCAAATGCCATCAATATCCGGTTGTTGCCACCCGGTATCAGCGAGACCAATGACGAGGTCTCGCCCCCCCTCGGTTATGCCGCGATTGCGCAGATGCGCGAGGCGGAGAGCAGTGAAGCGGCGTCATCCGCCGAAGTGCACCTGTACGATACGCCGCAGCAGCACATCAATATCGTGCAGCGGGTGATGGATCCGGCCGGCAGCGGTGTGGTCGGGCATATCATGCTGTCACTGTCCGGCGATACGCTTACGCAGCTGCTGGGAGGTGTGCAGGACATCGGGGGTTACATTGAATTGCAGCAGGTGGGCACCAAGGGCGCGCCGATCCGGGTATCCAGCCTGGGGGACCCGGAATACCGGGGTGGCAAGCCGGATACGGTCCGCGAGGTCGCTGGCAGTCGCTGGCAGATCGCCTACTGGTCTGCACAAAGCAGCCTGGTTTATCTTGGCAAGCTTGGCACCTGGGTGACGGTCGCTTTCCTGCTCGCTGCCGGGCTGCTGGTGTTTCTGCTGGTATTTCTGTTCAGAAAATTGTCTGTTGCCCTGCAGCAGGACCAGGTGAGCCTGGTGACCATAATGAAGGATTTCCGCAGCCACCAGGTCAGCAAGCAATATCCCGCCGGCCTGCGCGAGATGGAGGAGACCATCCTCTTCATGACGAAGCTGGCGAGTGTCCGTCAGTTCAAGGAAGATTTTCCGGTGACCGGTCGTGAACAGGATGTAGGACATGAAAGTAAGCAAGCGCCTAAGATTGAAGCAGACATGCTGGGGGGAGTCGACAGCCTGCGGGCTGACCAGCTGATTGTCGAGGAGCAGAGTGACACGCTGGACATTGTGCCGGATGCAAGCGGGCCGGTTGCACTCGATGTGTCGATTTTCCGGGCCTACGATATTCGCGGCGTGGTCGACCACTCGCTGACAGTGGATGCCGTAAAACAGATTGGCCGCGCCATTGGCAGTGAGGCACTGCAGCGTGGCCGCCAGACCGTCGTCGTGGGGCGTGACGGGCGCCTGTCCGGACCCGCCCTGTCAGAGGCATTGATCGCGGGGTTGACCGAGACCGGATGCAATGTGAAGGATATTGGTGTGGCACCGACGCCGGTGTTGTATTTTGCGGCGCATTACCTCGATACGCAGACCGGGGTAATGGTGACCGGCAGTCACAACCCGCCGGAATATAACGGACTGAAGATCATGATCGACGGTGAAACCCTGTCGGGGGAATCCATCCAGCAGCTGCGCGAACGGGTAGAGACCGAGAATTTTATCGCGGGTGAGGGTCGGGTGGAAACGATTAACGTGGTACCCGACTACATCGAGCGCATTCGCGGTGATGTCACCATCCAGCGACAGTTGAAAGTGGTCATTGACTGCGGCAACGGGGTCGCCGGGGCCGTGATTCCGTGGTTACTCAGGGAGCTGGGGTGCACGGTGATTGAACTGTTCTGCGAGGTGGATGGCAATTTCCCGAACCACCATCCGGATCCCAGCAAGCCGGAAAATCTCAAGGACCTGATTGCCGCG
>JAUVNM010000102.1 GCA_030599705.1 Gammaproteobacteria bacterium | reverse complement strand
CGGGTAGTATACCGGGCGCATTAAAAATCAGAAGTCCAAATACTAAGGAGAATCAAGAATGAATAAGTCAAAAGCACGAACCAGTTGTTTGAAATCGCTCTCTGCGCTGTTGATCGCCGGAAGTATTTTGGCGCCGGTCGCATCTCAGGCGGGCGACGAATATTCCCCCGGTTACCAGTATGACATGCGCGGGTACGTTGTCCGTGATGCCAAGGGTAATTGCGTCAGGACCTCGAAATGGTCACCGACCGATGCCATTGCTGCGTGTGACTCGACGCTGACCAAGGAACGTGCCGGCGAGATGCCCGTCAGGGAAAAGAAGGCACGCGTCACCGGCGTGACCACACAGATTGATCTGGCGATCCTGCATGCGGGCGATGATTTCGCGTTCGACAGTGCCGAGCTGAGTAATTCCGGCAAACAGGTACTGGATGCTACCCTGAAAAGTCACAGTGACGACTATATCCACCGGGTGCACATCGCCGGGTACACTGACCAGATTGGCAATGATGAGTACAACCTGAAGCTCTCTCAACGGCGTGGCGATTCGGTCATGAAAGAACTGGTTGCCCAGGGGCTTCCGGAAGAACGCATCAGGGTCACGGCGCATGGTTCGGCCGACCCGATTGTGACCTGCCCGGGGCTGGCAGGTGCAGCCCGGATCCGGTGTCTGGCGCCCAACCGGCGCGTTGAGGTCAGATTCGTCATCCCCGTGGTCAACACCGATGCAGCCGCCGAGTTTGTGGCCAGACGCCGCCAGGACGAGGTCAAGGATAAAAACATCCAGGTGGAGGCCGTGGCCGTGGATACGCCGATCATCCAGCAGGGATTCAAGGATGCGACGAAGATCATCGGTGATGGGTGCAGCAAGGAAATCGCGACTTTCTGTGATGATGTCCCGATTGGAGAGAACCGCGTACTCAACTGCCTCTATGAATACAATGCCCAGCTCTCCGGGGGGTGTAAGGCGTCGATCGACACGGGCGAATCCACCATTGAAGCGGCGCTCGGTAATGCCAACTTCTTCGGTGCGAAATGCGGCCCCGATCTGGAACGGCTCTGTTCCGGCGTCAAACCGGTTGGCGGTGCTCTGCTTGCCTGCTTGATGGATAACATCAATAACACGGAGAAGCGCTGTTACGATGCGATGATCGAAACGGGTCTGCTCACGCACTAGTACCCACAGTTGGACGTGCGGGACGGGAGCTACATCGTACCCCCCGTCCCGCACGCATTCTGATTCAAATGATTCTGGCGTGTTTCCTGAATCCATATTAGCCGTACGTCATATCCTGTTTGCGGTTGTTCTCCTCGGTCTGTTACCTGAGCCGGCTGGAGCATCTGCCAATGAGCTGGTATTGACCGCAGCAGAGCAGGAGTGGCTCGCGGCTCATCCACTGATCCGCATCGGTCCCGATCCGGATGCGGCCCCCTTTGAATGGTTTTCCCGGAAAGGGGAATACCAGGGCATGGCGGCGGACTACATCCACCTGATTGAACAGCGGCTGGGGATTGCCTTCGAAATTGTCCATGCCAGTGACTGGTCACAGGTGCTGGAAATGCTGCGCGATGGCGAGATCGATGTGTTGCCCGCTGCTGCCGTTTCACCGCAGCGCGAGGAGTACCTGCTGTTCACCGAACCGCATATCACCGTGCCGGGTGTGATTATCTCCAGCATGGACTTCAACAGCATCGAGGAACTCACCGGCCACAAGGTGGGCGTGGTTGCAGATTATGTCTGGGATGACCTGCTTACCCATCACGCGGTTGATGTGCGGCTGCTGCGCGTCGAACATACCCAGGACGGGCTGGAGCTGGTCTCGCTGGGCGCCATCGATGCCATGGTTAGTGACCTGGCCTCCGTCACCTATCTGGTGCGTAAACAGGGTTTCACCAATCTGCGTATCGTCAGCTACATCGACCCTGTGCTCGAACTGGGCCTTGCCGTGCGCAAGGACTGGCCGGAACTCAGGGCCATTCTGGACAAGGCGCTGGCCAGCATCAGCAGTGCGGAGCGTGAGGTGCTGCGGGCAGGGTGGCTGAAACTCGAGGACCGGAATTCCTGGAATAATCCGCTGATCTGGTATAGCGGCGCAGGCGTGCTGTTGGGCTTCCTGCTGATACTGGGCGGGTTCGGTCTCTGGAACCGCACCCTGAAACAGCGGGTGGAGGTACGCACCCGGGAATTGCAGGATGCGCAGATGCAGCTGATGCAGGCCGAAAAAATGGAATCCATCGGCCAACTCGCTGCCGGGGTGGCCCACGAGGTGAAGAATCCGCTGGCGATTATCCAGATGGGCGCGGATTACCTGTCCAATGTAACCGGACAGGATGAGGTGGCGGGCGCGGTGATCAGGGACATCGACGACGCGGTGCAGCGTGCCGATACCGTGATCCGGGGACTGCTGGACTTCTCCCGTGACAAACAGCTGGAGTGCACGCACGGCAATATCAATACGGTGATCGACAGTTCCCTGCGCCTGGTGGGACACGAAATGCGCCAGCGTAATATCGAGGTCAAGCCACATCTGGCCAGTGACCTGCCGGCCCTGGATCTGGATGCCAACAAGCTGCAGCAGGTATTGATTAACCTGTTCATGAATGCGGCCCATGCGATGGAGCGCGGCGGGGAACTGGTGGTCGTCAGCCAGCTAAAGACGCTGCACAACAGCGACGAGCTGTCCCGGGACCATGATCGGCACTTCGAAAAGGGGGACGTCGTCGTGTGGGTGGAAGTACGCGATAGTGGACCGGGAATTCGTGAAGACGACCGCAAGCGGATATTCGATCCGTTCTATACGACCAAACCGGTGGGCGAGGGGACTGGCCTCGGCCTCTCGGTTTCACGTAATATCATCAGTCTTCACCATGGTTCAATCGATATTCGCAACCACTCCGCCGGGGGCGCCATCGTGACCATGATGTTCAGACCCAATCAAGGAGAATCGCAATGAAAAAACGCATCCTGGTGGTTGATGACGAACCGGCACTGACCCGCATGGTCAAGCTCAACCTGGAACGTACCGGCAACTACGAAGTGCGCACCGAGAACCAGGGCAGCCAGGCCATCCAGGCCGCCCGGGAATTCCTGCCGGACCTGATCTTCCTGGACGTCATGATGCCGGATATGGGCGGTGACGAGGTGGCGGCCCGGCTCAATGAGGATCCGGAACTGGCAGGGATAAAATTCATTTTCATGACGGCTATCGTTACCAAAGATGAAACCGATGCCACCGGTTCAATTATTGGCGGCAATGAATTTCTTGCCAAGCCAGTGAAGACCGATGAGCTGATCGCCACCATAGAAAGGGTGCTGGGTATGTAATTCCGAATTGCACAGCTAATCCAACCTGCGTATTTCTATCTGGCCGATGACCGAAAATAAAAACCCCCGGTATCCCCTGCATATCACGATCAGTGTGCTGTTTATCGCACTGATCGTGTTGCTGGGCGCGGTGCTCAGCTGGCAGAGCTACAGCAAGACCTCGGACATCATCTTCAGCTCGGCGGACCGGGTGTACGACCAGATTGCCCGGGAACTGGTGCTTGATTTCAACGCCACCTACAACCCGGTCGCCGATACCCTGCAACTGCTGGCGCTGTCACCGGTGATCGGCGCGGCAACACTCGATGCGCGCCTTGAGTCTCTGGCAACCATCCGGGTTGCACTGTTAAACGAGCCCTCGGTGACTGCCATCCAGGTTGGTTATGACAATGGTGATTACTTTATCGTCAGGTCTACGCAGACAGATTACATGCGCAGCCGGTTCTCGGCGCCGAATGATGCGTATTTTATGGCTGACCATATAGCCACGGCGGATAACGGCGAGCGCTTGCTGGTACGGTTGTTCCTTGACAGCGACATGCGTGAGTTACAGCGGCAAACGGTCGGGAAGTCGGATTATGATCCGCGTGCCAGGCCCTGGTATACGACAGCAGAGGATACGCCCTCCGCGACAGCACCCTACCTGTTTTATTTTATCGGCAAGGTGGGCGCCACGCTCACGGTACAGGCAGCAGGCGGTGCCGCCGTCATTGCCGCGGATGTTACCCTGGACCAGTTGTCCGGCACCATCAGCCGCCACCGGATAACCCCCGGCTCGGAGGTTGTCCTGATAACGGCCAATGGCGAGGCGCTGGCCTATGCCGACACCGGTCAGCTGGTCCGAAAAAGCGATGCCGACGGGGTCAGGATGGCCGGGCTGCATGAACTGGGGAGCGCGGTGCTGGCCTTCCTTGCAGGCAGGCTCGATCTGGACACAAGCCGGCTGGACTTCGAGTTTGCCGACCGGCGCTGGAAGGGCTCGTTGCAGAATGTGGCCCGTGCCGGCGGGGTGGACCTGTATGCCCTGATGGTCTCCCCCGTGGACGAGCTGTTGAGCGAGGCCGTCAGGATTCGCTGGACCGCCGTCATGACGACCGGGCTGATTATCCTGCTGGCCATACCGGTGGTCTGGGTGGTTGCGCGCCGGATTTCCAACCCGTTGCGCCAGCTGGCCGGGGAGGTATCCCTGATTAGCCAGTTTGACTTCAGCACGCCGGTACACACACGGTCGTTTATCAAAGAGGTCGATGAGCTGGCCGGCGCCATGGGGATGATGAAAACCACCATCAACCGTTTTCTGGTGTTGATCAATTCACTCTCGGGCGAAGAGAATTTCCGGTCACTGCTGACACGTGTTACCAGCGAGACCCTGTCTGTCAGCCAGGCGAGCGGGGTACTGACCTGGCTCGTGGACGAGCAGGAGGAATACCTGGTACCCGGCATGCTCCAGACCAGCGACCAGGGGGACTGCCCGATCGACACGTTGCCGCGGTTTGCCATGCAGGGCGATGCTGGCCTGGTAGTGGCGGCCAAGGGGGAAGACATTGCCGTCATGCGGCTGGAAGCGGGCAGGGAGCAGGGACTCGGGGCGCTGCTGGAGTATTTTTCAGCGCCAGCGCTGCTGGTTATTGCCATGCCGTTGCATAACCGCCAGCACGAGACCATTGGCGTGCTGTGCCTCATTTATGCGGACACGGCAGACAAGGATGAGCAGCCATACGGCGATGGCCAGATCGCCTTTGTCCGGGCACTGTCCGGGTTTGCCGCGGTCACGCTGGAAAGCCGCCAGTTGCTGATGATGCAGGCGGCGTTGCTGGACAGCTTTATCAAGCTGATTGCCGGTGCCATCGATTCCAAGTCACCCTACACGGGGGGGCACTGTCAGCGGGTCCCGGCCATCACGCGCATGCTGGCACAGGCGGCCTGCGACAGTAACGAGCCACCGTTCCGTGATTTCGATCTGGATGAAAAAGAATGGGAGGCCATCGATATTGCCAGCTGGCTGCACGACTGCGGCAAGGTGACGACACCGGAATATGTCGTCGACAAATCCACCAAGCTGGAAACCATCTATGACCGCATCCACGAAGTACGCATGCGCTTCGAGGTGCTGAAACGGGATGCGGAGATTCGCTTCTGGGAAGCACTCGCCAGTGGCGGCGAGCGTGACGCGTTGCAGGCCGTTCTGGACAGCGAACTTGCGGCCCTGGATGCCGATTACAGCTTTATCGCGGAATGCAACGAGGGTGGTGAGTTCATGGCGCCGGAGCGCATCGAGCGGCTCAAGGAAATCGCTGAACACACCTGGCAGCGTACCCTGGATGACCGCATTGGTATTTCCTGGGAGGAGGCGGAGCGCAAGAACCGCTCACCGGCATCCGGGTTGCCGGCGGTCGAAAAGCTGCTGGATGACAAGCCGGAGCACCTGATCGAGCGCGGTGGGGCTGATGCCATGCCGGCGGATAATCCGTGGGGATTCCGGCTCGATGTGCCGGAGTACAAGTATAACCGGGGCGAGTTATATAACCTCTCGGTAGGGCGCGGTACCTTGTCCGCCGAGGAACGTTACAAGATCAACGACCATATCGTGCAAACGATTATTATGCTGGAGAAGCTGCCGTATCCGCGGCACCTGCGTGATGTACCCCTGATTGCCGGCTGCCACCACGAGACCATGGACGGCAAGGGGTACCCAAAACGCCTGACGGCAGATGACATGCCCTTGAGCGCACGCATGATGGCTATTGCGGACATCTTCGAGGCGCTGACGGCCTCGGACCGGCCCTACAAGAAGGCAAAGCCGCTCAGCGAGGCGATCCGTATCATGGGGTTTATGAACAAGGACTCCCACATCGATCCCGACCTGTTCCGGCTGTTTCTTACCAGCGGTGTTTACCTGGACTATGCGCGTGAGTATCTCGACCCGGAACAGATCGACAACGTGGATATTTCGGAATACCTGTAACCGCCAATCCCGTCATAAACGCCGATGCCGTTGTAACCGCCGATGCCGTCATAACCGCCGATGCCGTCATAACCGCCAATGCCGTCATAACCGCCAATGCCGTCATCCCCGCGAAGGCGGGGATCCATGAACACGGAATTGAAGGTCAGGCGGTAATGGATTCCCGCCTTCGCGGGAATGACTAATAAATTTGCAGTGATAACGAATAAATTCGCGGGAATGACGAATAAATTCGCGGGAATGACGAATAAACTCGCGGTTAGCGCGCCTCTTTCCTGGCGCGGTCCAGCTCGGCCTCGGCCTCTTGTACCCGCTCCT
>JAUVNM010000197.1 GCA_030599705.1 Gammaproteobacteria bacterium | reverse complement strand
TACAGTCCAGCAGGCGATTGATTACGTAAGCGCCCACCTGGGTTGATCGCTTTCCTGTCGGATTCCGGCCGCACCTTACTGTAAGGTGCGGCCTTGTTGTATTCAAAATAACCGGCTGATTCAAACCTGGGACACTGGCGGGAGTTAGGCATTGTCCAAAAGACGCGTTGTAATTACCGGTCTCGGCGTTGTTTCTCCTGTAGGTAACTCGGTTGAAACGGCCTGGGGAAACATCCTTGCTGGCAACAGCGGGATCGGCCCCATCTCCCATTTCGATGTGTCGGATTTCCCGGTGCGCTTTGGCGGCGAGATCCGGGATTTCGATGTCACGCAATACATGTCCGCCAAGGACGCCCGCAAGATGGGGAAGTTCATCCACTACGGGATTGCGGCCGCGGCGCAGGCCTTCGAGGACTCCGGCCTGGAAATAACCGAAAGTAATGCCGAGCGTGCCGGCCTGGCTATCGGGTCAGGGATTGGCGGGCTGCCGGGAATCGAGGCGACCTACCAGTCGTTCCTGGATGGCGGGCCACGCAAGATTTCCCCGTTCTTCGTGCCGGCCAACATCATCAACATGATCAGCGGCAACCTGTCTATTACCTACGGTATGAAGGGGCCCAACATCGCCATTGCCACGGCCTGTGCTACGGCAACCCACAATATCGGTGTGGCGGCACGCATGATTGCCTATGGTGACGCGGACATCATGATGGCCGGGGGCGCGGAGATGGCAACCTGTCCGACGGGTATTGGTGGTTTTGCCGCGGCGCGTGCCCTGTCGACGCGCAATGATGATCCCGCGGCCGCCAGCCGGCCCTGGGACCGGGACCGGGACGGATTCGTACTCAGTGACGGGGCCGGTATCCTGGTGCTCGAGGAGTATGAGCAGGCACGCAAACGCGGCGCCACGATCCATGCCGAGATCGCCGGTTTTGGTATGAGTGGTGATGCCTACCATATGACCCAGCCGGCCACCGGGGGCGAAGGCGCGGCCATCTGCATGCGCAACGCCATAGCCGATGCCGGACTGAATTATGAAGATATCAGCTACATCAATGCACACGGGACCTCGACACCGGCCGGTGATATTGCCGAGACCATGGCGATCAAGCGTGTGTTTGGTGATGCAGCAACCAGGGTGGCGGTCAGTTCCACCAAGTCGATGACCGGGCACCTGCTCGGCGCTACCGGCGGGGTGGAGGCGGTGTTTGCCACGCTGGCGCTGCGTGACCAGGTGGCACCACCAACCATCAATCTCGACAACCCGGATCCTGAATGTGACCTCGACTATGTGCCGAACACGGCCAGGGAAATGAACATAGTAACGGCCATGTCGAATTCCTTCGGTTTTGGCGGCACCAACGGTACGCTGATCCTGCGCAAGGTGGAATGACTCCCTTGCAGGCCCGGCATGCCATGGGCAGTAATCCCGTAAAACAGGAACAGCCAGTCGCCAGTGACTGCCACACCTGCCGGGTTGATCAGGTCTTTGATCTGGTTGATCTGCACGACAGCGATCCCGCGCGTTACCCGCACCTGCTGCAAAGCACGGCACATGGCCGTTACGACATCCTGTTTGCCTGTCCCGAGGAATCCCTGGTCCTGAATGCACACGGGCTGGAGGGTCCGGGTTCGGAGCAGGCCGATTTCCTGGCCGGCTTCGATGCCTGGTGGTCGTCCCTGCAGACACCCGTGCCGGCCGCGACGTCATTGCCGTTTCGCGGCGGCTGGTTTGTCTACCTCGGTTACGAACTGGCGCAGCAGGTAGAACCCTCGCTTGCGTTGCCCCGGCCCGGCGGCCGGTTGCCGGTTGCCGTTGCGACACGTTTCCCGTGCGCCATCCTCCGCGACCACGAGCAGGGGACCACCACGATCATTGCCGAACCCGGGTACGCTGACAGGATCCCGGACATCGAGTCGGATATTGGAAAATTGTCCACAGCCGGTGACCCGGATGCCGCTGCCCTCGCGCTGGAGGCGATTGACGAAGCCCCGCCCGTGCAGTACCTGGATGCCGTCAGGCGAATTCACGAGTACATCCGGGAAGGGGACGTGTTCCAGGTCAACCTGTCGCGCTGCTGGACAGTCACCTGCAGGGATCCTGTCAGGGTGTCGGCCCTGTATAAGAGGCTGCGCCGGCATAACCCGGCCCCTTACAGTGGTATTGCCCGGTTCGGCGAGCTGGCGGTCATCAGTTCCTCACCGGAGCGGCTGGTGCGTGTGCACGGCAACACGGTTGAAACCCGGCCGATTGCCGGCACCCGCCCGCGCAGCCTGGTGCGGGCGAACGACGCGGCCACTTCACGGGAGTTACTGGCGCATCCGAAAGAGCGTGCCGAGCACATCATGCTGATTGACCTCGAGCGCAACGACCTGGGCAGGATCTGCCGGCCGGGCACGGTGGCGGTAGACGAGCTCATGGTGCTGGAATCCTATGCCCACGTGCATCACATTGTGTCGAACGTGCGCGGTGACCTGCGTGCCGGGGTAACGCCCGGCGACGTGATCCGCGCCGTGTTTCCCGGTGGCACGATAACCGGTTGCCCGAAGGTGCGCTGCATGGAAATCATCGCCGAGCTGGAACAGGAGCCGCGCGATGCCTATACCGGTTCGATGGGCTACATCAATCGTGACGGCAGCATGGACCTGAATATCCTGATCCGCAGCATGCTGGTGTCGGGCAACACGGTGCAGTTACGTGCCGGGGCAGGTATCGTGGCAGACTCGGTTCCCGAGGCGGAACTCGAGGAGACTCGTGCCAAGGCGCGCGGGCTGTTGCGGGCACTGGGTATCGACACGGGTTGAAGCCGGGCCAGTTACAATGGAGTACATAAGCAGACAGACATACTGTTCCAGGACACGCCGTAAATACATCCATGTAGGCTCGACGGCGGCATCCATGCTGCCGACGGTCCTGAAACAGTATGTCTGCCTGCTTCCGTATGGAATCGTTTATGGCTGTTGATTCAAACATATCGGTACTGGTCAATGGCAAGCCGGCTGATTGTGTATCCAGCCTGGACCGGGGTCTGTTATATGGCGATGGTGTGTTCGAGACCATCGCGGTACGTGAGGGTGAGCAGCACTTCTGGGCGCGACATATGCAACGGCTTGCTGCAGGCTGTCGCCGGCTGGGACTGCCGTTGCCCGATGAGAGCGTGCTGCACGAGGAGGCCGCAGCACTGCTGGCAGGACATGAAGCAGCTGTCCTCAAGATTATCGTGACCCGCGGGACCGGTGGCCGTGGTTATCAAACGCCCGGCAATGCGCAACCAACACGTATCCTGCAGCGGCATCCGTGGCCGGCATTACCGCAGGCATGTGCAACGAACGGTGTGCGGGTGCGCCTGTGTACGACGCGGCTGGGCAGTAACCCGCTGCTCGCCGGCATCAAGCACCTCAACCGGCTGGAACAGGTACTGGCACGGCAGGAATGGGACGATCCGGACATTCATGAGGGCCTGTTGTGCGACACGGAGGATTGCGTGATCGAGGGCACCATGAGCAATCTGTTTGTCGTCAAGGGGTCGGCACTGGTGACGCCGGACCTCACCCGCTGCGGGGTTGCCGGTATCATGCGCACCGTGGTGATGGAGCAGGCCGCCAGCCTCGCTCTCGAGGTGTCCGTGAAGCCGTTGCCATTGGCCGCTGTGCAGCAGGCCGATGAAGTGTTTCTGACCAACAGCCTGATCGGGATCTGGCCGGTGATCGGGCTGGATAACCGGACATGGCATAGGGGTCCGGTGACCCGGCAGTTACAGGAACGGTTGGAAAACCTGAAAACAGAAGGGACGGAATGGCGATGCTAGCAAACGGTAGTGTGTGCAATGTCTGAATCCGGCAAGCCGGGCAAACTGGCCAGTGTGCTGGTCATCGCGGTTGTTGCACTGCTGGTAACTGGCGTCGTACTGCTGGCCCGTTACCAGGCATTCAGGGACAGCCGGCTGACGGTGCCGGATGCCGGACTGGTGTATGTCCTGAAGGAAGGTACCTCATTAAGCCGGCTGGCGCAGAACCTGGGGCAGCGGGGCATCATCCGTTATCCGCGGTTTTTCGTATGGCTGGGACGCGAAACCGATACGGCACACCGGCTGCAGACCGGCGAATACCGACTCATGCCGGACATGACACCGGTCAGCCTGCTGCATATACTGACATCCGGTGATGTCATCCAGCATGCGCTGGTCATTGTCGAGGGGCAGACCTTCCGGGAGGTGCTTGCGACGGTGCGTGGCTCGGATACGCTGCAAACAACACTCGAGGTGTCCGATACCAGTGACATTATGGTCCGTCTCGGTCATGCGAATGAGCATCCCGAGGGACGCCTGCTGCCGGATACCTACCATTTCCCGGGCGGCACCACCGACGTCGCGTTTCTGCAGCGGGCCTACACTGCCATGGCAGAGCAACGTGCCAGCGCATGGGATGAGCGCGAGGAGGACTTGCCGTTCGGGACACCGTACGAGGCATTGATACTCGCCTCTATCGTCGAGAAAGAAACCGGG
>JAUVNM010000210.1 GCA_030599705.1 Gammaproteobacteria bacterium | reverse complement strand
TCTGCCGATCGGCGGCCTGAAGGAAAAACTGCTTGCGGCGCATCGTGGTGGTATTTCTATCGTCCTGATTCCGGAAGAAAATCGCAAGGATCTCACGGAAATACCGAAGAACGTCAAGGATAAACTGGATATCCGGCCGGTTAGATGGATCGACGAAGTGCTCCAGGTCGCCCTGGTACATCAACCGGTACCACTACCGGAAGAGGCCGGCAAGGCGCAGGAAGGAAAATCTGTCAAGGGCAAGGCTAAGGAGAAACCCGAGACCAAGCAGAAACCGATCCGGGCACATTAGTTCCTGCTAATTAATCCGTACAAACCCGCTGGCACCGGCCTTAAACGCCTGCCAGCGGGTTTTTTGCACCCGTTTTCTGTGCTTTAATAGCGTTGCTCACGGGGCAGGGAATATGGGAGGGATCAACCTGCGCTTTTATTTACTGACCGGATTTATCCGTTTAATCACAAAACTAAACTCGAGGATACCTACATGAACAAAGCTGAACTGATCGAAGCCGTCACTGCTGCAACCGAGCTGTCCAAGGCCGACGCTACACGTGCTACGGATGCGGTCCTGGATACCATCACCGCATCGGTAAGCAAGGGCGAGCAGGTAACACTGGTTGGTTTTGGAACGTTCTCACTCAGGGAGCGCGCCGCACGTGCGGGCCGCAACCCGCAAACCGGTGAAACAATTCAGATCAAGGCATCCAAAACGGTCGGGTTCAAGGCTGGCAAAGCCCTGAAGGATGCCGTAAACTAGCGCGCCTTCGGGTGCTTAGCTCAGCTGGGAGAGCGTCGCCCTTACAAGGCGAATGTCGGGGGTTCGATCCCCTCAGCACCCACCATGGTTCAAGGAGTGGTAGTTCAGCTGGTTAGAATACCGGCCTGTCACGCCGGGGGTCGCGGGTTCGAGTCCCGTCCACTCCGCCACCAGGTAAACCGAAAGGGCGCCACACGGTGCCCTTTCTTTTTATCGGCAGATATTCAGCAATAAATCCGGGAAACAAGCAATGTTATTGGCGATTCGTGAACGCGTAATGGGAATAGTCGGCTGGGTCCTGCTGGGTATTCTGGCGGTGGCGTTTGCATTTTTCGGTCTGAATTCCTACCTGGGAGATAACGTCACTGCCTATGCAGTATCAGTCAATGGTGTTGAAATATCCCTGGGAGCCGCGCAGCGAGCCTACCAGAACTCGCTATCCCGCCTCCAGACCCGGATGGGGGAGTCATTCGATCTTGCTTCGATCGACGAAGACGCGCTTAGAAAAATGGCACTTGAAGAGCTGATCAATGAGCAGTTATTGCTGCAGGAAGTTGATGCGGAAGGGTTTGCCATCAGCAAGGAGCAGCTCGCTTCACGGATCAGTTCGGTTGATGCCTTCAAGCAGGATGACGCATTTTCCAGCGCGCGCTACGAGAGCATCCTGCGGAACCAGGGGCTTAGTCCGTCCGAATTTGAATGGCGTCTTTCGCGTGAAATGCTGACCCAGCAACTGCTGACCGGAATCCTTCAAACGGCTGAAGCAACACCGGACATGGCGGGCAAAATCTACCGGCTGCAGGCTCAGCAACGGAGATTCAGATACCTGACATTCCCGGTTTCGATATACCAGGACAAGGTCACGGTCAGTGACGCAGAAATCGAAAGCCATTACCGGGAAAACAGCAGGAGTTTCATGTCACCCGAGCGCATCAAGCTACAGTATGTCGAACTGATTGCTGATGACCTGGAGGTTGATATTGAAGTCGACGATGAGACATTGCAGGCCCTCTATGATGAACAGTTGGAGAATTATGTCACCGGGGAACAGCGGCAGGCACGGCATATCCTTGTCAGCATACCGCCTGATTCCGATAAGGAGGCTGTTGAAAAGTTGCGCATCGAGGCGCAGTTGATACTGGAAAGACTTGAGAAGGGCGAAGCATTTTCTGAAATTGCCAAAAATGAATCAGATGATCCCGGTTCGAAAGCAAGCGGTGGAGACCTCGGTTTTTTTGGCAAGGGGGTCATGGCGCCGGAGTTTGAAGAGGCAGTATTTACGCTCGACAAAGGTGAACGCAGCACTATCGTCCAGACAACATTTGGTTTTCACATTATCGAAGTAACCGGAATAAAACCGGAAATTGTCACGCCCTTTGAGGATGTCAGGGATGAGCTGGTCCGGGATTACCTTGCCGAGGCGCGCGACGACCTGTTTTATGAGTACTCTGATTTACTGGCTAATGCCGCTTTCGAGAATCCGGACAGTCTTGACAGTGCAGCCAGTGAGCTCGACCTCGAGATCAGCACCAGCGAGTGGCTGACCCGTGGTGGAGGTCCCGGAATCGGCACATACCCGGAGATTATTGCGGCGGCATTCCAGCGGGATGTCCTTGAGTCCGGCAATAACAGTGAACCAGTAGAGGTGGCTGACAATCACCAGGTCGTTATCAGGCTGCTTGAGCACGAGCCGGCCGAGGCACGGCCGCTGGATGCTGTCAGGGATGAAGTAACCCGCAAGCTCCATGAGCGCAAGGTGCGGGAAATGGCCCGCAGTGAAGGAGACAAACTGCTCCAGGAACTAAGGGCAGGCGCATCACTCGATGAACTGACTGCAAACCAGGAACTCGAGGTGGCTGACAGTGGATTAATCAACCGGGCTTCCAGGGAACCTGAAATCCAGCTTGTCCAGCAAGCCTACAGGATGCCAAAACCCGCTGACGGCGCTGCTTCCGTGGCGGGTATTGCACTGGGAAACGGTGACTACGTCGTTATTTCCCTGGAAGATATCCAGGATGGTGTTTTTGAGGGTCAGTCGGAGACAGACCGCACCTATGTAACCCGGGAAATCAGCGCCATACAGGGACGTTCCGAGGCCGCTGCGCTGGTGGGCGCATTGAAGGCCAGCGCCGTAATTATCATTCCGGGCCAGGACAAACAGGACAGGCTGCCGTGACCCGTGCCTGAAGTGTATTTGCAGTGAAACTGCACTGGCAAATTCTGATTGCGCTGGTTCTGGCTGTTATTGCAGGGCAACTGACCGGCATGGATACAAGCCTGTTCGGTCTGCGCTTTTACGACATCTACGCCTTTCTGGGCACGCTGTTCCTGAATGCCCTGAAGATGCTCATCGTTCCACTGATCCTGTCGTCGATCATTACCGGCGTTGCCGGAATCGGTGGCAGTGGAGCCATGGGACGCCTGGGCGGCAAGACCCTGCTGTACTACCTGACTACCAGCCTGTTTGCCATTCTTGTCGGCCTGCTGCTCGTCAACCTGGTTGCACCGGGCATCGTGGATGGCGAGCCCGCGCGTGAAATCATTCCTTTGGAGATCGACACCGCGGACATAGCAGCACGTGTCGAAGGCCGGGGGATGGGCGATGTCGTAAATATTTTTCTGCGCATGGTACCCACCAACGTCGTCTCGGCCGCGGCGCAGGGACAGATGCTGGGACTGATCTTCTTCAGCCTGCTGTTTGGTTATTTCATGACGCGGATTGAAGGTTCGCTCTCCAGAACGCTGCTGGACTTCTGGCAGGGTGTGTTGGCCGTCATGATGAAGATTACCGAGTGGGTCATGCTGTTTGCACCCATCGGGGTGTTCGCCCTCGTGGCCAAGGTCGTTGCATCAACCGGGTTTGCCGCATTTGAGCCGTTACTGGCCTTTTTCCTCACCGTACTGTGCGCGCTCGCCGTTCACTTCCTGGTAACGCTGCCGCTGCTCCTGGCCCTGGTCGCGCGTGTCAACCCGATCCGGCACTACTATGCCATGATCCCCGCGCTGTTAACGGCATTTTCCACGGCTTCCTCCTCGGCAACCCTGCCGGTCACAATGGAGTGTGTTGAAATACGCGCCGGCGTGTCGAACCGGACCACCAGCTTCGTGTTGCCGCTGGGCGCCACCGTCAATATGGACGGGACGGCGCTCTACGAGTGCGTGGCCGCCATGTTTATTGCCCAGGCATTCGGGCTGGAACTCGGGTTTGCGGAACAGTTTACGGTGGTGCTGATTGCCCTGCTGACCTCGATCGGGGTGGCCGGGATACCCGCGGCCAGCCTCGTTGCCATCACCATCATCCTGGCGGCCATCGGGCTGCCGGTTGAAGCGGTTGGTTTGATCCTCGCGGTCGACCGGATCCTGGATATGTGCCGCACCAGCGTGAATATCTTCAGTGATTCCTGCGGCGCCGTGGTGATCGGACGTCTGGAAGGCGAACAGGGGATCCTGGAGAAAACAACCATGTAGGAGCCGCCTTGGCGGCGAACCTGTTCGCGGGCATGCCCCAGGGCAGCCTCTCGGCGCAAGCGCCTCACCTTCAGCCCGCTCCTACATAGGTCCCATACCGACGGTATTGA
>JAUVNM010000201.1 GCA_030599705.1 Gammaproteobacteria bacterium | reverse complement strand
TCCGAGATCGGTCACCCGGATGCCATCCTGTTGCGGTCGTTCAACATGCATGACATGGATGTGCCGCCATCCGTAAAGGCAATCGGCCGTGCCGGAGCCGGTGTCAACAACATCCCGGTTGACCGGATGAGCGCAGCCGGTATCCCGGTATTCAATGCACCCGGTGCGAATGCCAATGCAGTCAAGGAACTGGTTATTGCCGGCATGCTGATGGCGGCGCGTAACCTGGCCCAGGGCTGGTCATTTGCACGCTCGCTGGAGGGTGAAGACAGCCAGATACACAAGGAGGTCGAGGCCGGCAAGAAACAGTTTGTCGGGTTCGAACTGCCCGGCAAGACGCTGGGTGTGGTTGGCCTCGGCGCCATCGGTGTCCAGGTGGCCAACGGGGCGCTGGCCCTGGGAATGAATGTCATTGGCTTTGATCCGGGCATCACCGTACGGCGTGCCTGGGAAATGTCCTCGCAGGTGCGCCAGGCAGCCAGCATCGAGGAGTTGCTGGCGCATGCGGACTTTATTTCCTTCCATGTGCCGCTGGTCGATGCGACCCGCGACATGATCAATGCGGAGCGCCTGAAACTGGCACGCGACAACCTGATTATCCTGAACTTCTCGCGTGACGGGGTAGTTAACGATGCCGCCGTAGTGGACGCCATCGATGCCGGCAGGATCTATGCCTACGTATGTGACTTTCCCAGCAACCTGTTGAAGGACCATCCCCGGGTCATCACGCTGCCGCACCTGGGTGCCTCGACGCAACAGGCGGAAGAAAACTGCGCCGTGATGGTGGTTGAGCAGGTCCGGGAGTTTCTGGAAAACGGCAATATCCGTAATTCGGTCAACTTCCCCGAGTTGCTGATGCCGCGCAATGGCGGATTCCGCCTGGCGATTGCCAATGCCAATGTACCGAACATGCTCGGGCAGATCTCCACCTGTCTCGCCGGGGCCGATCTGAATATTCTCGATATGCTGAACAAGTCGCGCGGCGACCTGGCCTATACACTCGTTGATGTCGACCAGCAGCTGCCCCCGGAATGTCTCGAGCATCTTACCGGCATCGACGGTGTCCTGAACGTCAGGGCATTGTGATTATCCGCGGTTATCTTCAGACTGCAGGTCCTCAACGGGACTGACATATGAGTGCGGACGATAAACTGGAGACCTTGCGTGATGGTATCGATGCGCTGGATGAGCAGGTCCAGGATCTGATCAACCGGCGTGCGGCACTGGCACGGGAAATCGCCGAGGTGAAATCCGCGGAAGGTCAGGAAACGGATTTCTACCGCCCGGACCGGGAAGCCAGGGTGTTACGGCGTATCAGTGAAAGAAATACCGGCCCGCTGCCGTCTGAAGAGATGGTGCGCCTGTTCCGGGAAATCATGTCAGCCTGTCTTGCCCTGGAGAAACCCCTGTCCATTGCATTCCTCGGACCGGAAGGGACCTTTACCCAGGCGGCGGCACTGAAGCACTTCGGTCACTCGGTAACCACGCTGCCCATGGACGGGATCGATGATGTGTTCCGGGAGGTCGAGGCCGGGTCGGCGGACTATGGCGTGGTGCCGGTCGAAAATTCTACCGAGGGGGTGGTCAGTCATACCCTGGACCTGTTTCAGCATTCGTCGCTGCATATCTGCGGCGAGGTCGAGCAGCGCATCCATCACCACCTGCTGACGCAGGATGGCAGTCTCGATACCGTGACCCGTGTGCTCGCCCATCAACAGGCGCTGGCGCAATGCCGCGGCTGGCTAGATACCCACCTGGCGCACGCCGAGCGGGTCGCTGTGACCAGCAATGCCGAGGCGGCGCGCATGATCGCCGCTGCACCGGGCAGTGCGGCAATCGCCGGTGAAATGGCTGCCGAGTTGTACGCTGTGGCCATCGCGGCACGCAATATCGAGGACCAGCCGGACAACACTACCCGTTTCCTCATCATTGGTACCCGCAATACCCAATCGAGCGGTGCCGACAAGACCTCGGTGCTGGTGTCGGTGCGCAATCAGCCCGGTGCCCTGTCTGCGCTGCTGCAACCGATTGCCGGCAACGGTATCAGCATGACACGCATCGAGTCGCGTCCTTCGCGCCAGGGTATGTGGGAGTATGTATTCTATATAGATCTGGATGGACATCGGGATGATGCGCCGGTAGCGGCCGCGCTGGCGGAGCTGGAAACGGAGGCCTTCGCCGTCAAGGTGCTGGGTTCCTACCCGAAGGCGGTTATATAGTTTGTCTGGCCGAATAAATTCGGCCCTACGACACTGTTCCGTGTATTCCGGCGGAATAAATTCCGCCCTACAATACCGTTCTTTGTAGGGCCGAATTTATTCGGCCTGTTACAAAACTTAATGCAGCTATCAATGGAACAGCCTGACACCCGCTACCAGGAACTCGCCGTCCCGGGCGTGCGTGCACTGCACCCGTACCTGCCCGGCAAGCCGCTTGCCGAACTGGAGCGCGAGTACGGCATCCGCAATGCCGTCAAGCTGGCATCGAACGAGAACCCGCTCGGTCCCGCACCGGCCGCAATCGCCGCGGCGCAACAGGAGTTGGCCGGGCTGGCGCGTTACCCGGAAGGCAGCGGCTATCGGTTGACCGCTGCACTGGCGAAAAAACATGCCGTGTCCACGGATGCAATTACGCTGGGTAACGGCTCCAACGATATACTGGATATGGTGGCGCGGGTGTTTCTCGGGCCGGGCCGGGAGGCGGTATTTTCCGAGCATGCCTTCGCGGTCTACCCGATTGTGGTGCAGGCGACGGGTGCGAGCGCCAGGATCGCCGCCGCACAGGTGGCCAACCACGGCCATGACCTCGATGCCATGGCGGCACTCATCGGTCCGGATACCCGGGTCGTCTTCATCGCGAACCCGAATAACCCGACCGGGACCTGGCTTGCGGAACTCCCACTGCGCCGCTTCGTGGCGGGACTGCCGGATCACGTCATTGTGGTGATCGACGAGGCCTATTTCGAATACGTGGAACAACCGGACTACCCGGACACCTCCCGTTGGCTGGCAGAGTTTCCGAACCTGGTGGTGACGCGGACTTTCTCCAAGGCGTACGGGCTGGCCGGGTTGCGGGTCGGCTATGCGGTTTCGGCTCCGGGTATCGCCGATCTGCTGAACCGCGTGCGCCATCCCTTCAATGTGAATTCGGTGGCACAGGCGGCGGCGGTGGCGGCACTGGATGACAGCGCGCACCTGCAAGCGGCCATCCGCCTGAACCGGGACGGGCTGCGGCAGCTGGAAAGCGGTTTTGAAAAGCTGGGCTTGTCATGGATAGCATCAGTGGGTAATTTTGTGGCGCTGGATACCGGGCAGGACGCGGCGGCGGTTTACGAACGCCTGCTGCAGCAGGGTGTGATCGTGCGCCCGGTTGCGAATTACGGCCTGCCGCATCACTTGCGGGTAACGGTGGGCTTGCCGGAAGAGAACGAACGGTTTTTGTCGGCCATAGAGAGGGCGCTGACGTGATCGACAGGTTATGCATCATCGGTGTCGGACTGATCGGCGGCTCGCTGGCGCGGGCGCTGCGTGCGGCCGGTTTCTGCAAGGAAGTGGTCGGTGGCGGCCGCGACCCGGGGCACCTGCAGCAAGCCGTCGACCTCGGCGTCATCGACCGCTTCGATACCGACCTGGCCGCGGCCGTTGCCGGGGCCGACATGGTGCTGGTGGCGGTGCCGCTGGGCGCCATGCAATCCGTGTTCAGCCAGATTCGTGATCACCTGGAAGACAATGCGGTGCTGACCGATGCGGGCAGCGCGAAGGGCAGTGTGATCGAGGCGGCACAACAGGCCTTCGGGAGTGTGCCGGCGTGGTTTGTCCCTGGCCACCCGATTGCCGGTACGGAATACAGCGGCGTTGCCGCGTCGCTGCCGGACCTGTACCGGGACCGGCGCGTGATCCTCACCCCGCTGGAACATACCGCTGCGGCCGCGGTCGAGCGGGTGCGCGCCATGTGGGAAGCGGCCGGGGCCGTGGTCAGCGAGATGGATGTCGTGCACCACGATGCCGTGCTGGCGGCCACGAGTCACTTGCCGCACGTGCTGGCGTTTGCGCTGGTCGACAGCCTGGCGCGCCTGGGTGACACGGAAGAACTGTTTGCATACGCAGCCGGGGGGTTTCGCGACTTTACCCGCATCGCCTCGAGTGACCCCGTCATGTGGCGGGATATCTGTCTTGCCAACGGGGACGCCATCCAGTTGTTGATCGACCGGTTTATCGAGGACCTGCATCTCCTGAGGCAGGCCGTGCATGAACAGGATGGTGCACGCCTGCTGGAACTGTTCGAGTCGGCGAAACAGGTTCGCGATGCCTTTGTCGGGAAATGACAGAAATTTGTATTTCCCTCTGGTATCCCGTTGTAGGAGCGGGCTGAAGGTGAGGCGCTTGCGCCGAGAGTCTGCCCTGGGGCATGCCCGCGAACAGGGTTTTTCCGGCCCCCG